>JBCBPG010000088.1:0-9835 GCA_039820865.1 Pseudomonadota bacterium | reverse complement strand
GCGCCGGGGTTCATGATGGCGTGGGGGTCGAGGGCGCGCTTGATGGCGCGCATGGCGGCGAGCTTGGCGGGGTCCAGCGCCTCGGCCAGGGCGTCGCGCTTGACGCGGCCGATCCCGTGCTCGGCCGAGATCGAGCCGCCGAGCGCCAGTGCCGTGGCGTGGACGGCGCGCGAGGCGGGGGCGGCATAGTCCCTCCAGGCGTCGGGGCGGTCTCCGGGCGGGGGGAAGATGTTGTAGTGCAGGTTGCCGTCGCCCACGTGGCCGAAGCAGTTGACGCGCAGGCCCTGGTGGACCGCGGCGACGGCGCGGCCGGCGTCCTCGATGAAGCGGGGGATGGCCGAGAGCGGCACGCTGATGTCCGAGCTGGTGACGGCGCCGGTCTTGCGGTTGGCCTCGGGGATGGTCTCGCGCACCCACCAGAGCGCCTGGCGCTGCGCCTCGGAGGCGGCGACGATGCCGTCGGTGGCAAGGCCGTCCTCGATGACGGCGGCGAGCGCGGCCTCGGCCCGGTCGGCGAGGCCGCCGTCGGCCGGGCCGGTGATCTCGAGCAGGACGCGCCAGTCGGGCCGGCCGTCGAGCGGGTCACGCCAGTCGGCATAGTGCTCGGCGATGAAGGCGGGGCCCTGGGCGGCCATCACCTCGAAGGCGGTGACGCCGTCGCCGAGACGGGCGCGCATGGCATGCAGCAGCGCGAGCGCGGCCTCGGGCGCAGGGACGGCGAGCATGGCGGTCACGGTCTCGCCCGGCGCTGGGAAGAGTTTCAGCGCGGCCGCCGTGATCACCCCCAGCGTGCCCTCGGCGCCGATCATCAGCCCGCGCAGGTCGTAGCCCATGTTGTCCTTGCGCAGCGTCTTGAGCCCGTGATGGACGGTGCCGTCGGGCAGCACTGCCTCGATGCCGAGGACCAGCTCGCGGGTGTTGCCGTAGCGCAGGACCTGTACGCCGCCCGCGTTGGTCGAGAGGTTGCCGCCGATGCGGCAGGAGCCCTGCGAGGCCATTGCCAGCGGGAACAGGCGGCCGACGGCGGCGGCGGCGTTCTGGACGGTCTCGAGCGCCACGCCGGCCTCGGCGATCAGGGCGGCGTCGTCGGGGCTGACGGCGCGGATGCGGTCCATCCGGTCGAGCGAGAGGAGGACGGGGTCGGGCAGGCCGGGATCGGCCATGACCTGCCCGCCGACCAGCCCCGTGCCGCCCGAGACCGGGACGACAGGGATCCGGCGGGCGTGGCAGTGGGCGAGGATGGCGGCGACCTCCGCGGTGGCGCCGGCGCGGAGCAGGACCGCGGCGCGGCCGGTCAGCTTGTCGCGCGGCTCCAGCAGCCAGGGGCGGAGGTCGGCGTCGTCCGGGGTCACGACGTGGCGGTCGCCGACGATCGCGGCGAGGCGCGCGAGGTCGTCGGCATCGGGCGCGGCGAGGCGCGCGGTCGGGCTGTCGGCGATGATCTCGTCCATGGCCGAGTGGTAGCGCGGGCGGCGCGCCGCGTCAGCCTTCCTCTGCACCCCCGGCGTCGCGGCGACGCGCTTGACCCTGGTCCCCGGCGCCACGGGGACGGGGCGCGGCCGCGCGTCGGAGGCGGTCGTTGACGGCGCGGCCGAGGCCGGTCTCGGGCACCGGGGCGACGGCGATCGCACTGCCGGGCGGCATCGCGGCATCGATCCGGCGGAGCGCGCCGAAGAGCCGGGTCGCCGCTTCGGCCGGGTCGCCTGTCGGCGAGAGCGTGTCGGCCACGGCTGCGACCGCCGCCGCGGCCGGGTCCGGACCGAAGCCCAGCCAGCCCTCGCCCGGCCGGGGCGCATCGGCGCCAAGGCGCAGCGTCGCCGCCGGGGCATAGTGGCTGGCCATCATGCCGGGCGCGGCGAGAGCATCGGCGCCCGCGACATCGCCGGGCGCCGCCGGCGCTGACGGCACGGCGCCGAGCACCCTGGCCAGCGCCTCGACCGCCACGCCACCGGGGCGCAGCAGCCGGACGTCCTGTCCGTCCAGGCCCAGGATCGTCGATTCGACCCCGACCGGGCAGGGGCCGCCGTCCAGCACGGCGTCGATCCGACCGCCGAGCCCGGTCGGCCGGTCGAGCACATGCGCGGCCGTCGTCGGCGACACGCGACCGGAGGGATTGGCCGAGGGCGCGGCGACCGGGCGGCCGGCCGCTGCGAGAAGCGCATGCGCGACCGGGTGCGCCGGCACGCGCAGCGCCACCGTGTCGGCACCCGCCGTGACCGCGTCGGCCAGCGGGCAGCCTGCGCGGCGGGGCACGACCAGCGTCAGCGGCCCGGGCCAGAACGCCCCGGCCAGTCGACGCCCGAGCGGGCCGAGCGGCGCGAGGGCCTCGGCAGCGGTGGCATCGGGCAGGTGCACGATCAGCGGATTGCGCGCGGGCCGGCCCTTGGCGCGGTAGAGCGCCGCGATCGTCGGGGCGCTGGTCGCATCCGCGCCAAGGCCATAGACCGTCTCGGTCGGGAAGGCGACAAGCCGGCCGGCGGCGAGGAGCCGCGCCGCCTCGGCGATGCCCGCGCTGTCCGCCTCCAGCCGCCGCGTCGCCAGCACCCCGCCCGCCATCCCGTCTCCCTTGCCCCCGTCCCCGCCGCGGCGGTGCGTTCCACGCACCGTACCCGCCGCCGCAGGGTGCGTGGAACGCACCGTCCGGAACTGCACCAACGTCAACTTGACGTTCACGTCAAATTGCGTCACCTCCCCGGAAATTGCCCTGCCGCGCCTCCCATATGCCGGGGACAGCGACAAGGCGAGACCGCGCCGACTGCCCCGTCACCGGCGGGATGGACGCGCGAGGGGAGAACGCCGATGACCTACCAGCCGCCGATCGCCGAGATGGAACGCCTCGCCCGCCGCCGCGGCCAGGACCGCCTGGCCGAGACCGAGCGCTTTGCCGAGGCGACGCCCGAGACCCGCGCCGCCGTCCTCGAGGAGGCCGGCCGCCTCGCCGCCGAGGTGATCGCGCCGGTGAACCGCGGCTCCGACCTCCATCCTCCGCGCCTCGAGAACGGCGTCGTGCGCACCGCCCCCGGCTTTGCCGAGGCCTATGCCGCGCTGGCCGAGGGCGGCTGGGTCGGCATCACCGCTGATCCCGAACACGGCGGCATGGGCCTGCCGCTCTCGCTCGGCATCCTCGTGGGTGAGATGGTGGCCTCGGCCTGCCTGTCGCTCTCGCTCTGCCCGCTGCTCAGCCAGGGCCAGATCGAGGCGCTGGAGAGCCACGGATCGGAGGCGCTCAAGGCGCTCTACCTGCCGCCGCTGGTCTCGGGGCGCTGGACCGGCACGATGAACCTGACCGAGCCGCAGGCGGGCACCGATGTGGGCGCGCTGCGCGCCCGGGCCGAGCCCGCGGGCGACGGCAGCTACCGCGTGACGGGGCAGAAGATCTGGATCTCCTGGGGTGACCACGACGTGGCCGAGAACGTCGTGCACCTGGTGCTGGCGCGCCTGCCCGACGCACCGGCCGGCACGCGGGGCATCTCGCTCTTCCTGGTGCCCAAGGTCATCCCGAACGCCGACGGCACGCTGGGGGCGCGCAACGCCCTCCGCCCGGTCTCGCTCGAGCACAAGATGGGCCTGCACGGCTCGCCCACCTGCGTGATGGAGTTCGACGGCGCGACCGGCTGGATGGTGGGCGAGGCGAACCGCGGGCTGGCAGCGATGTTCACGATGATGAACAACGCCCGCCTCGGTGTCGGCGTCGAGGGCATCGCGATTGCCGAGGCGGCGACGCAGGCGGCGCTCGCCTGGGCGATGGAGCGCGTGCAGGGCCGGACCACCGACGGCACGCCCACCATCGCGGGCCATGCCGATGTGCGCCGGATGCTGATGCGCATGAAGGCCCAGACCCGGGTCGCGCGCACCATCGCCTTCGACTGCGCGCTGGCGCTGGACGAGGCGCGGGCGGCCGCGACGGCCGGGGCACGCGAGGCCGCCGCCCGCCGCGGCGCGTTCCTGACGCCGATCGCCAAGGCCTACGGCACCGATACCGGCAGCGAGGTTGCCAATCTCTCGGTGCAGGTCCATGGCGGCATGGGGTACTGCGAGGACACTGGCGTCGCACAATACCTCCGCGACGTGCGCATCACGCAGATCTACGAGGGCACCAACGGCGTGCAGGCCATGGACCTGGTCGGGCGCAAGCTGACGGGCGATGCCGGCGCCACCGCGCTTGCGCTGATCGCCGAGGCGGGTGCTGCGGCGGCGCCGGCACGCGAGGCCGGTCTCGACGCCGAGGCCGCCGCGCTGACCGCCGCCGCCGGGCGTGCCGAGGCCGTGACGCGCTGGCTGCTCGCCGCCGGCGATGCCGACCGCGCCGCGGGCAGCACGCCCTATCTGCGCCTGCTCGCCACCCTGATTGGCGCGGCCCGACTGATCCAAGCCGCGACCGTTGCGGACGCCGCGGCGCAGGACAGGGCCCTCGCCATCTTCTGGTGCGCCCACGCGCTGCCGGAACTCCACGCCGCCGCCGCCGCCGCGACGACCGGCGCAGCACCCCTCTTCGCCCTGGACGCCGAGACCCTGACCACCGCCGTGTAAGGCGGCCCGAAGCGGCGGATCGCCGAAGCGGGTCGCGCGAAGGATGCCCGCTCCCGCTCCCGCCCTGTCACCAGCGTAGCGGCCGAGTTCCTCAGGGAGTGCGAACGCCGCGGTAGCATTGGGCAACGACCGGGGCCTGCGCGGATCGGCGCCGCGTTACGGCGGCGCATCCGCCGCGATCGCTCGGCGTGGCCACGGGGCGCGGTTACCCCAGATCACGGTCGAGACCCCATCGCCGCCGCATGCCGCCCCGTCCACCAGCCATCAGACCGGACTCCGCCATGGACGCCTCGCACGACGTGCCGCCGATCGCCTTCCCCTTCGCCGACCCGCCCGCCCATGGCGAGGCCGTCGAGGTCGCCGACGGCGTTCTCTGGACGCGGCTGCCGCTGCCGATGGCGCTCGACCACGTCAACCTCTATGCGCTGGACGACGGGGCCGAGGGGTGGACCCTGGTCGACACCGGGCTCGACTGGGCCAGGGGGCGGGCTGCGCTCGAGGCCTTTCGCGCGACGCTCGGCGCCCGGCCGATCCACCGCGTGATCCTGACCCATCACCACCCCGACCATGTGGGCCTGGCAGGCTGGCTGGTGGCCGAGGGCGCGACGCTCTGGGCCAGCCGGATCGCCTGGCTGACCGCGCGGATGCTGGTCCTCGACCGCAACGAGACGCCGACGCCCGAGCAGGTCGCCTTTCGCCGCCGCGCAGGCGTCACGGGCGCGGCGCTCGAGGCCTGGCGGGCCGAGCGGCCGTTCAACTTCGCCGACTGCGTCGCCCCCCTGCCGCTCGGCTTTCGCGCCCTCTCGGACGGCGACCGGCTCCGCGCCGGCGGGCGCGACTGGCGCGTGGTGCTGGGCGAGGGGCATGCGCCGGCGCAGGTGACGCTCTGGGACGCCGGGGGCGGTCTCGCGCTGGTCGCCGACCAGGTGCTGCCCGGCATCTCGCCCAACATCGGCGTCTACGCGACCGAGCCCGAGGCCGATCCGCTGGCCGGCTGGATTGCCACCTGTCGCCGTCTCGCCGAGGGGCTGGAGGGTCGCGACCCGCTGCTCCTGCCGGGCCACCAGGCGCCCTTCACCGGCGGGGCCCGGCGGCTGGCCCAGCTGATCGAGAACCACGAGACAGCGCTCGATCGTGTCCTCGCGGCGCTGGCCGAGGGGCCCGCATCGGCGCAGGAGCTGTTCCCCGCCCTCTACCGCCGCGCGATCGGCGCGCGCGAGCACGGCCTCGCCCTCGTCGAGGCGGTGGCCCATGTCAACCATCTCGCGGGTCTCGGGAGGATCCGGGCGACGGAGCGTGAGGACGGGGCGCTGGCCTGGTCTCTCCAGCCGCCCGGCTGAGACCGCCCCGGATCGCCGGCGTCGCCCGACGGCTCAGTCGCGCTGCCAGCGCGCGGCGGCGGCATCGTCGCTCTCGCGCGCCTCGACCCAGGTGCCACCACCGGGGCCGGCTTCCTTTTTCCAGAACGGCGCGCGGGTCTTGAGATAGTCCATCATGAAGGCCGCCGCCTCGAAGGCCGCCTGGCGGTGGCGGCTGGCGGCCAGCACCAGCACGATGCCCTCGCCCGGCGCCAGCGGCCCCACGCGGTGGATCACCCGCACGCCCGAGAGCGGCCAGCGCGCCTCCGCCTCGGCCACGATGGCGCCCAGCGCCTTCTCGGTGACGCCCGGCCAGTGCTCCAGCGTCATGGTCTGGTCGGCGCCGCCGCCCGCGATCTCGCGCACCAGCCCCGTGAAGGCGACGATCGCCCCGATATCGTGGCGCCCGGCCGCCAGCTGCGCCTGCTCGGCCGCGATGTCGAAGGGCGCCGTCTGCACCGAGACCGTCGCCCGTTCCGCCCTGCCATCCGCCATCCCGTCCTCCCATGACGCGCCGGTCGTCCCGCCCCGCAGCGGTGCTGCCGTCAGCCGCCGGTGACGGGCGGGAAGAACGCGACCTCGCGCGCCCCCACGATGGGCATGTCCAGGTCGCCCATCTCCTGGTCGACCGCGCAGCGCACGGCGCGCAGGTTCTCGAAGGCCAGCGCATGGCCCTCCGAGCGCGGCTTCAGCACCTCGATCAGCTCGCGCGCGGTGGTCGCAGCGCCGGGATCGACCTCCTCCGAGGCCTGCCCGATCCGCTCGCGCATCCAGGCGAAGTACAGCACCTGCATCTCAGCCCTCCCTCGCGGCCAGATGCGGCCGCGCCCTGCGAAAATAGTCCATCCCCGTGACGATCGTCAGCCCCGCCGCCACCCAGAGCAGCACGACCCCGGCAGCCTGTGCCGCCTCCACGGGCATGAGCAGCGCGCCCACGGCGACCAGCTGCGCCGCGGTCTTCCACTTGGCCAGCCGCGTCACGGCGAGCTTCACGTCGCCGAGATACTCGCGCAGGCCCGAGACCAGCACCTCGCGCAGGATGATCGCCATCGCCGGCACCGCGATGGCCCAGCCCGCGTCCCCCAGCAGGGCGGCCAGCACCAGGATCACCATCGCCTTGTCCGCGATCGGGTCCAGCATCGCGCCGAGCGCCGAGCGCTGGTCGAGCGCCCGCGCCAGCCAGCCGTCGAGGAAGTCCGTCAGCGCCGCCACGACGAAGAGCGCGAAGGCCGGCCCCGTCGCCCCCTCTAGCACCATGAGCGCCACGACGGGCGAGGCCGCGATGCGCCCGGCCGTCAGGATGTTGGGGATCGTCCACATGGGCCACGCTTAGACCAGCGCCCCGCCGGGCGGGCAAGGGGCGCTCAGTGATCGGCGCGCGCCACCACCTGCGGCCAGCCCTCGCGGAAATAGTCGATCGCCGACCAGACCGTGACGCCGGCCGCGGCCCAGAGCAGGACGACGCCCGCCCAGACGATCTCGCGCTCGTAGGGCGGGCCGTCCATCACCGAAAAGCTGCCCCCGCCCGTCGCCATCTGCAGCGCCGGCAGCGCATGGACCAGCAGCAGCAGGAACACGGCCGCGATCTGGAGCCCCGTCTTGAGCCGTGCCAGCATGGTCACCGGCAGGCGCGCGGCGCTCAGGAACTCGCGCAGGGCGGTCACCAGCACCTCGCGGATCACGATGATCAGCGCCGGCAGCGCCACCAGGACCGAGGGCACCTCGCTGAGCGCCCCGGTCCCCGCCCCCCGATACGAGGCCGACATGCCGATCACGACCGCCAGCACGGTGATCACCATCACCCGGTCGCCCGTCCTCTCGACCAGGATGCAGAGCGGCGGGCGCTCCATGTTCCAGCGCATGAAGAGATGGTCGACCATGTCGGCCGCGGCCACGAGCACGAAGACCGCCAGCGCCAGCAGCGTCCACCCGCTGCCCGCCGGCGACGACGCCGCCAGCGCGATGACCGGGGCGGCGGCAATGCGCATGAGCGCGAGGATCATCGGCCGGCTCCACATGGCGCCGTTAGAGCAGCCACGGCGATCCCCGGCAAGCACCCTCGCATGCCGGCCGCCCGGCGGTGCGCTTCACGCCCCCCACGCCGTCGCCCCGGGCTCGTAGGGTGCGTGCAACCTGCCGCCGCCCCGCAAACCAGGTCCCGCAAACCAGGCCCGCAAACCAGGAACTGCAAACCAGGTCCCGCAAACCAGGTCCCGCCCTCCGCGGGACCGGCGCGCGGCGGGTGGGCGGGCGGGGCCCGCGCCGGTCCCGCGGAGGGCAGAGCCGGGCACGGCGCCGGACTGGCGCGCCGCCATGCCGCCGGCGACCGGCTCAGCGCTCGCCGTGAAAGAAGGCGTAGATCGCCTCGGCCATGCTGTCCGAGATCCCGTCCACGGCCTTGAGATCGGCCAGCCCCGCGCGGCTCACCGCCTTGGCCGAGCCGAAGCGCGCCAGCAGCGCGCGCTTGCGCGCAGGCCCGATCCCCGGCACCTCGTCCAGCGCCGTCACCGTCTGCGCCCGCGCCCGCTTCTGGCGATGCGCGCCGATGGCGAAGCGGTGCGCCTCGTCACGCAGGCGCTGCACGAAATAGAGCGGTGCCGAGCGGAAGGGCAGCGCGAACTGCCGCCCCCCCGGCGCGTGGAAGACCTCGCGCCCCGCATCGCGCTCCTCGCCCTTGGCCACGCCGTACATCGCCACGTCCGCCACGCCGAGTTCCGCCATGACCTCCGAGGCCACGCTCACCTGCCCCTGGCCGCCGTCGATCAGCACCAGGTCGGGCCAGGCGCCGGTCTCGCGGTCCGGGTCGTCGCGCACCAGGCGTTTGAAGCGGCGCGTCAGCACCTCGCGCATCATGCCGAAATCGTCGCCTGGCGCGGCGTCCGACTTGATGTTGAACTTTCGATACTGGTTCTTCATCAGGCCCTCCGGCCCGGCGACGATCATCGCGCCGACGGCGTTGGTGCCCATGATGTGGCTGTTGTCATAGACCTCGATGCGGGCGGGCGGGGCCTCCAGCCCCAGCGCCTCGGCCAGCCCCGCCAGGTTCTTCGCCTGGCTCGAGGTCTCGGCCATCCGCCGCCCCAGCGCCTCGCGCGCATTGGTCAGCGCATGGTCCACCAGCTCGCGCTTCTCGCCCCGACGCGGCACCGCGACCACCACCCGACGGCCCGCCAGCGAACGCATCGCCTCGGCCAGCATGTCGGCATCGTCGGCCTGGTGGGACAGCAGCACCATCCGCGGCGGCGGCCGGTCGGGCGAGTAGAACTGGGCCACGAAGCCCGCGATCAGCTCGCCATCTTCCATCTCGGCCTGCGCGCGCGGGAAGTAGGCGTGGTTGCCCCAGTTCTGGTGGCTGCGGAAGAAGAACACCTGCACGCAGGCCTGCCCCCCCTCGCGATGCAGCGCGAAGACGTCGGCCTCGGCCGTGCGCGCGGGGTTGATCGTCTGCTGGCCACGGACATGGGCCATCGCCCGCAGCCGGTCGCGGTAGAGCGCGGCGCGCTCGAAATCCATCACCGCCGCCGCCTCGCGCATCCGCTCGGCCAGCTCCTCCTGCACCCGCGTCGAGCGCCCCTCGAGAAACCGCACCGCGTCCTCGACCAGCGCGCCGTAGTCCTCGCCCGAGATCTCGCCCGTGCAGGGGCCCGAGCAGCGCTTGATCTGGAAGAGCAGGCACGGCCGCGTCCGGCTCTCGAACACGCTGTCCGAACAGGTGCGCAGCAGGAAGGCCTTCTCCATCTGGTTGATCGTGCGCCCCACCGCGCCGGCCGAGGCGAAGGGGCCGAAGAACCGCCCCTTCTCCCGCTGCGCGCCCCGGTGCTTGCGCAGCAGCGGGAAGTCGCCGTCCTCGATCAGGATATGGGGAAAGCTCTTGTCGTCCCTCAGCAGCACGTTGTAGCGCGGCTTGAGCTGCTTGATGAGGTTGCTCTCGAGCAGCAGCGCCTCGG
>JBCBPG010000087.1:0-9870 GCA_039820865.1 Pseudomonadota bacterium | reverse complement strand
GGGCAGAGGCCCTGCGGGTCGCGCGGGTCCGCGCCCTCGGCGGCGGCGGGCTCGGCCGCGGCGGCGATGGCGATGGCGGCCTCGCCGCTCACGTCCCCGTCGCGGGTCCCGTGGCCGATGGCGGCGATGCGCGCCTCCCAGGCCTCGAGTGCGGGGAACTCGGCCAGGAGCGGCGGGCCGCCCTGCCAGCGCCCGCGCACGAACCAGACGATGGCCCAGGCGACCGCAGCGGCCAGCGACGGCTCGGCGCCCAGCAGGAAGTCGTCGGCCAGCATGGCGTCGAAGGTGGCGAAGGCGTCGCGCATCTGGGTGGCGAGATGCGGCAGGTCGGACTGTGCCCGCTCCAGCGCCGCCGCCCAGTCGGCGCCGAGATAGAGCCGCCCGCGATCGGCCGCGAAATCGGCCGGCAGCGCGTCGCCCGCGCCCGCCAGCACCAGCCTGACGCCAAGATCGAAGAGCCGCCCGTCGGTCCAGCGCGCAAAGGCCGTCGCCTGGGCGCGCGTCCCGCCCGGAAACAGCGTCCGCCCGCCCAGGCTCTCGACATGGTCGAGGATGCAGAGGCTGTCGCAGAAGATGTCGGCGCCGATCTGCATCACCGGCGTGCGGCGATAGCCGCCGGTCAGCTCGGTCAGCAGCGGCTTCGGCGGGATCCGCGGGATCTCGACCGAGGCCCAGGGGGTGCCGGCGATGCCGAAGGCGGTGCGCACCTTCTCGGCCACCGGCGACTGCGGATAGTTGTGGAGCAGGATCTGGGTCATGGGGGCCTCCCTCTCGCCCCCGGCTTGGCCCGCCGGCGCGGCCGCGGCAAGCCCGGGGTCACACCTCCGTGCCTATCCCAGCGCGTCCTCCTCGCCCCCGATGGCCGCCGCCACGAAGCCCTCGGGATCGGCGGCGAAGGCGCTCAGCAGGTGGAAGTGGCGGGTCTGGCGGAGCGTGGTCTCGACCGGCCCGCCGCGCGTCATCTCCAGGAGCCGCGCGCCGGGGATCGCCATCAGCATCGGCGCATGGGTCGCCACGATCACCTGCGCGGACGCCGTGCGCTGGATCTCGGCCAGCCGGGTCATCAGCTCGATCAGCCGGTGGGGCGAGAGCGCGCTCTCCGGCTCGTCCATGAGATAGAGGCCCTGGCGCGCCACCCGCTCCTCGAAGAAGCGCAGGAACCCCTCGCCATGGCTGTGCGACAGGAAATTCGCCACGTCCGAGCCGGCGGCGTCGAGATAGCGCGCGACGGAGAAGAAGCTCTCGGCGCGGAAGAACCAGCCATCGCTCACCTTGGGCAGCCAGGCGGCGCGGAGCAGGGCGGCCAGCGGCGCGCCGCTGCTCTCCAGCGCATCCTCGTGGTCGACCGCGCGATAGCCCTTGCCGCCGCCGGCCGGATCATAGCCCGCCAGCGCGGCGATCGCCTCGATCAGCGTCGACTTGCCCGTGCCGTTCTCGCCGGTGATCACCGTGACGGGCGTGGTGAACGCGAGGTCCAGTCCCTTGAGCCAGGGCTGGTCGAAGGGATAGCCGCCCCTGCCCATACCCGCGTCCTCCCGCAGGCCGACGTGGCGCAGGAAGGGGGCGGGCAGGCGGGTGTCGCGGCGTTTGCGGGCCAGGGCGGCCTCCAGCGTCCGATCGGGCGGTCGATCCCGGCCGTCGTCCCGTATCGGGACCGGAACGCGCATCGACCACGTTCAGGTTAGTGGACGGCGGGCCGGCCGCGTGGTTCTTTGGCGCACAATAACAACGCTCACAATCGACAGGAGAGACGCATGACCACTCCGACCATCCTGGGCGGCGGGCTTCTCGACCGGCGCGGTGTGCTCAAGGGCGGCACGGCACTGGGTCTCGCGGCAGCACTGCCGGGCGGCGCGCTGGCGGCCGAGCCGAAGAAGGGCGGGCGGCTTCGCGTTGCGCTGGCCGAGGGGTCGACGGCCGACAGCCTCGATCCCGCGACCTATACCGACATCTACATGATCTCGGTCGGCTTCGCCTCACACTCGACGCTGACCGAGATCGCGCCCAACGGCGATCTCGTCGGCGACGTGGCCGAGAGCTGGGAGGCGAATGCCGACGCCTCGGCCTGGACCTTCACGCTCCGCCGCGAGGCGAGCTTCAGCGACGGACGGGCGGTCACCGCGGCCGATGTCGCCGCCTCGATCCAGCACCACCGGGGCGAGGAATCGAAATCGGCGGCCAAGGACGTCGTGGGCGTCATCGCCGACATGGCGACCGACGGCGACCACGTGATCCGCTTCGATCTCTCCGGCCCCTCGGCCGACTTCCCCTACCTGATGGCCGACTACCACCTGATCATCTGCCCGGCCGAGGGTGAGGGGATCAACTGGCAGGACTATGTCGGCTCGGGCGGCTACGTCATGCAGAGCTTCGAGCCGGGCGTGCGCACCGTGCTGACCCGCCGTCCCGACTACTGGAAGGAGGGCCGGGCGCATTTCGACGAGCTCGAGATCCTCTACGTCGCCGACGTGGTCGCGCGTCAGAACGCGGTCGCCTCGGGCGAGGTCGACATGATGAGCCGCGTCGATCTCAAGACCGCCTCGCTGCTCGGCCGCCGGCCGAACCTGCGGGTCGAGGAGGCGACGGGCTTCCTGCACTACACCGCGCCGATGCATGTCAACGCCGCGCCCTTCGACAATGTCGACCTGCGGCTTGCGATCATGCACGCCCTCGACCGCCAGGAGCTGATGGACAAGATCCTGCTCGGCCACGGCACGCTGGCGAACGATCACCCGATCGCGCCCTCGGTGCCGTTCCACAATGCCGAGCTGCCCCAGCGCGAGCAGGATCTCGACAAGGCCAAGTTCCACGCCAAGAAGGCGGGCTATGCCGGCGAGGAGCTGGTGCTGGCCGCCGCCGATGCCGCCTATGCCGGCGCGGTCGATGCCTCGGTGCTGATGAGCGAGCACCTCGCCAAGGCCGGCATCAACATGCGCGTCGAGCGCGTGCCCTCGGACGGCTACTGGTCGAACATCTGGCTGAAGCGGTCCTGGTGCGCCTGCTACTGGGGCGGCCGGCCGACCTGCGACTGGATGTTCACGCAGGCCTACAAGGGCGGGGCGAACTGGAACGACACGATGTTCGCCGACGAGCGCTTTGACGAGCTGCTGCTGATGGGCCGGGGCGAGACCGACAATTCGGTGCGTGCCGAGATCTATGGCGAGATGCAGCAGATCCTGCACGAACGCGGCGGCGCGCTGGTCTGGGGCTTTGCCAACTACGTCTACGCCATGGCCGACAAGGTCCAGCACGGGCCTGACGTGGCCGCGAACTGGGCGCTGGACGGCGGGCGCTATGTCGAGCGCTGGTGGTTCGGCTGACGTGCCTGGCGCCCGGGCCTGCCGGGCGCCTCACCTGATCCGCTGGCCGGGGGTCACTCGGCCAGCATCTCCTCCATCACCACGTCGATGCGCTGGCGCACATGGCCGACCAGGCCCTGGACCTGCGCCAGCCCCTGGTCGACCGTGTTGACGTATTCCGTCAGCGCCTGGCGCGTGCCCGGCAGCCGTTCGGCGATCCGGTCGGCATAGACATAGGTCGCCGACATCAGCCCGCCGACCATCAGCATCAGGCTGAGCCCGGTATAGAAGCCCCCGCGCGAGCGGCGCGTCTTCTCGGCGACACGGCGGCGGCGGCTGCGCTTCTGGTGCTTGCGCATCAGCCCCGCGCGCTGGGTTTCGGTATCCGGCCCGTCGCGCTTGGTCTTGACGTCCGGGTCGAGCAGCTTTTCGCGCAGCGGGTCGTAGAAGTCGTCGCGCGCGGGGGCCGCTGCGGCCGGCTCGCCGGGCGTGGCGGCGCGCTGGCGGCCCGGGCGGTCGGCCGGGCTGATCGCGCCCGCCGCGACCGGGGCCGCCGTGGCCGCGCCGGCATCGCCGCTGCCCTTGAGATCGTCCAGCATCCGGCGAATCTCGGCCATCTGCTGGTTGCGCTTATCGACGGCACCGTCCGCCGGCGCGCTGGCGCCCTGCGCGTCGCCCTCGTCCGGCTCCACGTCCTGGGCGCCGGTTTCGTCCTCGCGGCCGCGCAGCGCGCTGCGCAGCGGGTCCCCGCTGCCCTCCTCAGCCGCCGGGCGGCGGCGGATGAACTGCGGCTGGGCCTCGGCCGAGGGGGGATCCTCGGCGGATGCCGCCGTCGCGGGGGCGTCCCGCGGATCGGTGCCGCGCACCCTGGCCAGCCGCTCCGAAAAGCTCGACGCGCCCGTGGCAGCGCCCCCGGCCGGTGCGGCGGGCCGTGCAGCGGCCGGCGCCGCCTCGGCAGGGGCCGGAGCGGGCGTGGGCGGCGGCGCCGCCTCGACGGGGCGCGCGCTGTCCTGCATCGCGCGCCAGACCTCGCCGCAGTTGGCGCACTGCACCCGCCGCCCTTTCGGCCCGATCGCCGTCAGCGGCACGCGATAGCGCGCATCGCAGCTCGGACACTGAATCTCCACGAGCTGCGGCTCCGCGCTCCGCCCGTCCGCCGTCGGTGCCGGCACATGTCCCCGGCCAGCCTGACCCGTCTCACCTGCCATCGGTCGCGCCCTCCCTGCTCGGTCCCGCCGTCGCCCCCACGAAGACCGGTACCGCTGCTTCCGCAACGCCTCTGCGCCCCATAGTAATCGCAGTTGTCAAAGCCAATCAAATATGTGCCTTCTCAGCCCCGCACGGCGATGGCGGTGCCCGGCCGTTCCTGCGCCGCGCCACCGTGGCGCGGGAAGGCCGTGGCGCCGTGCAGACCTGGCTGCCGCCCGTCGCGGTGACGCTCCGGCACGTCTCTTCTAGACGCAGGAGTGTGGCCGCCGCCGGGCAAGCCTGGGACGGCATCCGGGCGGGGCGGTCCTGCGATGGCCGGGTCGGCCCCGGCAACGACGGCGCCCGGGGGGCGGCGCTCGGGGATCTATCGTACCGCGCGCGACGGCGGTGTCGAGGGGACGTCAGGGTGATCGAGCTCGAGGAAGTCAGCTTCGGCTACGATGCCCGCCCCACGCTCGACGGCGTCAGCCTCGCGCTGGAGCCCGGCAGCTTCCACTTCCTCACCGGCCCCTCGGGCGCGGGCAAGACGACACTGCTCAAGCTCCTCTACCTCGAGCTCGCGCCCCAGGACGGGCGGCTCACGCTCTTCGATCTCGAACCCGCCACCATGACCCGCGACGACCGCCTCGCGCTGCGCCGGCGCATCGGCATCGTGTTCCAGGACTTCCGCCTGCTCGACCACCTGACGCTCTCGCAGAACGTCGCCCTGCCGCTGATCGTCCATGGCGAGGATGCCGAGAAGCATACCGAGGACGTGCGCGACCTGATGCGCTGGGTCGGCCTCTCGCACCGGGCCGCGGCCAATCCGCGCGCGCTTTCGGCCGGCGAGCAGCAGCGCGCCGCGATCGCCCGTGCCGTCATAACCTCGCCCGACCTGATCATCGCCGACGAGCCCACCGGCAACGTCGATGCCGAGATGGGGATGCGGATCCTCAAGCTGCTGGTCGAGCTCAACCGGCTGGGCAAGACCGTGCTGGTGGCGACGCACGATCTCGGCCTCATCCGCTCGGCGCGCGCGCTGGTCACCGCACGCACGCTGCGGCTGGCCGAGGGACGGCTCAGCGTGGGCGGGAGCGACCTGTGAGCGCGGGAGCCGAGAGCGAGGCACCGGCCAAGGCCGCCGTCGAGGCGCCGATGCGGCTGACGGCCGCGACGCTGGTGCCCGCCGCTGGCTGGGCGCCGGCGCTTGTGGTGCTGGCGGCGGCGGGCATGGCCTTCCTGGCGGTCGTGGCGCTGGCGGCGGGGCTCGCGGCGGCGGCACTGGGCGAGGACTGGCGGCGCGATCTCTCCGGCAGCGCCACCGTGCGGCTGACCGCGACCGACGACACCAGCCTGGCGCGCGTCCTCGACATCCTGGCCGAGACCGAGGGCGTGGCCGGTGCCCGCCCGCTCGCGCCCGACGAGCAGCGCGCGCTGCTGGCCCCCTGGCTCGGCGACGGCCCGATCCTCGACGCGCTGCCGGTCCCGCGCCTCGTCGACGTGAGGCTCGAAGGACCCGGTCCCGATCCCGCCCGCCTGGCCGCCCGGCTCGAGGCCGCCGCCCCGGGCACCGTCTACGACAACCACGGCCGCTGGCGGGGCCCGCTGCTCGACGCCGCCGCCGCGATCGAGCGACTGGCGCTGCTCGCGGTCGCGCTGGTCGGCGCGGTGGCGGCGGGGACGGTGGCGCTGGCGGCGCGCGCCAGCCTTGCCGGCAATGCCGAGACGGTGCGGATCATCCGGCTGATCGGCGGCTCTGACGGCTTCGTCGCGCGCGCCTTCGTCCGCCCGCTGGCGCTGCGCACGGCGGCAGGGGCCCTCGGCGGCGCGGTAGTGGCCGCGGCGGTCCTGCTGCTCCTGCCCGGCGGGGTCGAGGGCGCGCGCGCCGCGGGCCTGCCCCCCGGCCTCGCGCCCGGTCCCGCGCTTCTGGCGGTCCTGGTCCTCGGCGTCTCGGCGGCGGCCACGCTCCTCGGCTGGATCGCCGCGCGCCTGGCCGTGCGCGCCGCCCTGGCCGACCTGCCGTGAGCGCGCCCGACGGAGGGGCGGCCGCGGTCGGGCCGCCGGCCGAGGGGCCGCCCCGCCCGCTCGGCCGCCTCGCCGATCTCGTCTTTCTCGTCCTCTCGGGTCTCCTGATGGCGGCGATGGGGGCGGTGGGGGCGCCGGCGGCCGTGCGTTCGCCCGAGGCCGGGCGCGCCGCGATGAAGACCTACAACCGCGCGGTCCACGCGCTCTTCACCTCCTTCACCGGCGTGGCGGTCGAGGTGCGGGGCAGGGTGCCCGACTACCCCTGCGTGGTCGCGCCCAAGCACCAGTCGCTGCTCGACGTCTACATGCTGTTCGAGGCGCTGCCCGAGGCGCGCTTCGTCATGAAGGCCGAGCTTGCCCGCGTGCCGGTCTTCGCCTGGTACACGCGGCGCGTCGGCTGCATCACCATCGATCGCGCCCGGCCCGGCGGTGCGCGCGAGGCGCTGGCGCAGCTCGAGGCGGCGGGCGCGGGGGCCGGCCAGATCGTCGTCTATCCCCAGGGCACGCGCGTGGCCCCCGGCGTCGAGGCGCCCTGGCGGCGGGGCGCGGCGGCGATTGCGCTCGAGATGGGGCTGCCGCTGGTGCCGGTGGCGGTCAACACCGGGCATTTCTGGTCGCGGACGGGCCGGCTGGCGGGGCCCGGTACGGCCGTGGTCGAGTTCCTGGACCCCATCGAGACGTCGGGCGGCGAAAGCCTTGCCCTGACCGAGACCCTGCGCGCGAGGATCGAGCCCGCCAGCGCGCGGCTGGCGCCTGCGGGCACGGTGTCGTCGCCCGCCTGACGCGCGCCTGCCCGGCGCCCCTTGCGGGGCTGGTTGCAGCGCCCGTTTCGCGGCCAGTTTCGGGGCCGGTTTCAGCGCCGGTTTCGGGGCCCGTGACAATAGAACAGCGTCGGCGGGGCCCGTCGCAGGCCCCACCCACCCGCCCGCCTTGCGACGGGCCCCGCCCGAGGCGTCGCCGGGCGCCTGGCAGCGGCGGTCTTTCGCCCTCGAGGTCGCCGTCGAGGTCGATGCGCGGCCTTCGCGGGGAAGGGGTGCGATCCGTCAGGCTCGTCCGTACGCCCGATCCCCGGGCGACGCGTCGCGGTTCCTGCCACTCGCGCGGCGTTGCGCGCTGGCACCCTGCTGCGTTCTGCAGGTGTTTACCAAGGCCCGTCTATTCTGACGCGGGAGGGCAGGGGACCGGACGCGCCGCGCCGCAGTCACCCGCCTCTGTCAGTAGCGCTCGATCAGGCGTTCGAGATAGTCGAGCTCGTAGTCGGGGCGGGTGGCCTCGCCGGCGCGGCGGCGGAGCTCGTCGAGGATCTCTCGGGCGCGGTCCATCAGGGCGCGGTCGGGCACATCGGTGCCGCCACCGTCCACGGCGCCGTAGCGCCCGGCCGGGCGGTCGAAGGGATCGGCGCGGCGATCGTCGCGGCCGTCTCCGCGGCCGCGCCCGTTACCCTCGGCCGTCTGCTCGCCCTGGCCCTGGCCCTCCTCCTGAAGCTGCTGCGCCAGTTCCTCGGCACCCTCGTTCAGTCGGTCGAGTGCCTCGAGCTGGTCGGGCACCGCGTCGCCCGGGCGCCCGCCCTGCAGGTCGCCCTCGGCATCGCCCATCGCGCGGCCGGCATCGTCGAGCGACTGGCGCATCTCGGGGCTGCCGCCGCCGGGGAGGCCTTCCATCAGCTGGTCGAGGAGCTCGCGGAGCGCCTGCTGCTCGCCCGCGAGCCCACCCGGCCCCTGGCCAAGCTGTCCCTGGCCGCCCTGTCCCTGCTGGCCCTCGCCACCCTGGCCCTGCTGACCCGGCTGGCCGGGCTGCTGGCCCTGGCCCGGCTGCTGGCCCTCGCCTGGCTGGGGCTGACCCTGCTGCTGGCCGGGCTGCTGGCCCTGCTGGCCGTCGCGCAGCGCCCGCCGTGCCTCGCCGAACGTCCGGTCCGAGAGGTCGCGCTGGCGCTGGATCAGCTCCTGCAGCTGCTCCATCGCCTGCTCGCCCGGGCTGCCCTGCTGGCCCATCTGGGGCTGGCCCATCTGGAGGTTTTCCAGCATCTGGCGAAGCTGGCTCAGCATGTCGCGGGCCTGGTCGCGCAGCCCGCTCTCGGCGCGACGCTGCATCTCGTCGAGGAGCGCGTTCAGGTCCTGCTGGGTCAGCTGCTGGCCCTGCTGCTGTTGCTGCTGGCCGGGCTGCATCTGCTGCATCTGCTGGCGCGCGAATTCCTGGAGGTACTGCTCCATCGCCGCGCGCATCTCCTCCATCGCGCGGCGGATGTCCTCCTCGGTCCCGTTCTCCAGCGCGTCCTGCAGCGCCTGCTCGGCCGCGCGCAGCCGCTCGAGCGCGCTGTCGATATCGCCGCCCTCGAGGTCGATCGCGGCCTCCCAGAGAAGGTCGGTCACCTCCTGCGCGACATCGGCCACGGTCTCGTCGGTCACCGCCACGGCCAGCCGGCGCACGGCGCTGCGAACGGCGAGATAGGCGCCGTGCTTTTCGCCGAAGACCTCCTGCGGGCGCACGGTGACGGCCTGCACCATGTCGAGGACGCGCCGCGCCTCGCCGAAATCCATCGCCAGATCGCGGCGCTGTTCGACCAGCGCGCGGGCGAGGCGGTTGGTGAAGCGCCGGCCGGGCAGTTCGACCGTCACCGTCTCGCTGGCGCCGGTCTGGCCCGCGCCGTCCTCGGCATGGAGCGTCAGCTCGACCATGCCGCCGGCCATCGGGTGTTCGCTCACATCCTCGAGCGCCGTGTCGGTGACATCGCGCGGATCGCCGCTGATCGGCAGCGGCAGGGCGAACTCCAGCGCCTCGGTCACCAGCGTCTCGCCCTCGGGGCGCAGCCCGCCCTCGGGCACCACGCGGGCATAGGCGGCGGCGACGCCGTAGTCGTCGGTTGCGCGGAAATCCACCTCGGTGCCGCCGGCGAAGGTGGCGCGCGGCCCGCCCTCCAGCGTGATCGAGGGGCGGGCGTCGGGGATCACGCTGATCTCCCATTCGCCGAGCGTCTCGCCCCCGCCGATCACCGTCAGACGCCCGCCGGCCGAGAGCGTGGCGCGCAGCTCGTGCAGCCCGGCCCCGAGCGGGGCCATCGGCAGCGTTGTGTCGACGGCCAGCGTGTCTCCGCCCTCGGGGTCGCCCTGGGGGACGCGTTCCGCATTACCCCCGTCTGCGGTCTCCTCGGCGGTCTCCCGCACAGTCTCCTCGGGCGCCGGAGCGTCCGGGATGCCGGCGGTTGCACCGATGCTGAGGCCGGGCGCGTCCACCAGCGCCTCGCCGTCGAGATCGGTGACCCGCACGGTCACGCTTGAGCCCACGGGCAGGCGGTAGGTCGCGGTGTCGCGGTCGAGGTACACGGCGTCGACGCCGGTATAGGCGGGCGGCGTCACCCAGG
>JBCBPG010000086.1:0-9919 GCA_039820865.1 Pseudomonadota bacterium | reverse complement strand
TCCGCGACCGTTTCGCCGAGAGCATCCAGGCCGTCGCCGAGGCCCGCTGGTCGCGCCGCCATCGCCGCGTCGAGGCGGAGGAGCGGCTGATGCTGGGGGCCGTTGCCCTGGAGGCGCGGCGCTGGAAGGACGCGCCGGCCGAGGCGGTGGGCCGCGCGCTCTGCGAGGGGCTGGCCGAGATGGGCGGCGATCTCGCGGCGACGCAGCTGGCCTGGCCGAAGGCGGCGCTGTCGCTGCGGGCGCGGATCGGCTGGCTGCGGGCGCGGGCGGCGCCGGTGGCGGCCGACGATGGCGGGGCCGCGCCGGGTGCGGGGTCTGGTGCCGGGTCTGGTGCCGGGTCGGGGGCCGGGTCGGGGGCCGGTTGGGTGGCGGCGCTGCCGGATGTCTCGGACGCGGCGCTGGCGGCGACGGCGGCGGACTGGTTGCTGCCGTTTCTCTCGGGCGAGGCGGCGCCGGGCGAGGTGGCGGGCGAGACGCTGGCGGCGGCGCTGGATCACCTGGTGGGGCGCGAGGCGCGGGCGGCGGTGGACCGGTCGGCGCCGGCCTTCTTCGCGACGCCGCTTGGGGGGCGGGCGGCGATCGACTATGCGCGCGACGATCCGGTGCTGACGATCCGGGTGCAGGAGCTCTTTGGCGAGACGGTGCATCCGGTGGTGGGCGAGCCGCCGGTGGCGCTGGTGCTGGAGCTGACCTCGCCCGCCGGGCGGCCGGTGCAGACGACGCGCGACCTGCCGGGGTTCTGGGCGTCGTCCTATGCGGATGTGCGCAAGGACATGCGGGCGCGCTATCCCCGCCACCCCTGGCCCGAGGACCCGACGGCGGCCGATCCGACGCGGCGCGTCAAGCCGCGCGCCGGGTGAGGGCCCCGGGCGCCCCCGCTTACGCCGCTGGCGCGGCGACGCATCGCCCACCCGGTGCCCCCGAGAAGGGCGGTGCGATGTCGTTCAGCGCGGGTGGCCACGTGCCGCGGCGAGCCGGGCGACGAGATCGGCGAGGGCGCGCGCGGTGGCGGCGAGGCGGGGTGCGGGGGCGACCAGGGCGGCGCGGACGCAGCCGGCCGCGGCGGTCCCGAAGCTCTCGCCAGGCATCAGGGCGACGTGGGTCTCCTCGATGAAGCGTGCGGCGAGCGCGCGGCCCGAGAGGCCGGAGGCGGAGATGTCGAGCATCGCGTACATCGCGCCGTCGGCCGGGGTGAGGGTGACGGGGCCTTCTGGGGGGAGCGCGGCGGCGACGGCGGCCGCGCGCTCGGCCGTCTCGGCGGCGATGGCGGCCTCGACCGGCGCGCCGACGGCGAGTGCGGTCTCGGCGGCCGACTGCAGGAAGGGGGCGAGGCCGTAGGTGCTGGCCACGGCGAAGTCGCCGGCGCGCGCGATGGCGGGGGCGGGGCCGGCGAGCCAGCCGATGCGCCAGCCGGTCATCGCGAAGCTTTTCGAGAGCGAGCCCGCGACCAGGGTGCGCGCGGCCATGCCGGGCAGCGAGCGGGGCGAGACATGGGTGCCGCGGTGGACGAGGCCGTCATAGACCTCGTCGGCGATCACCCAGAGGTCGTGCGCGCGGGCGATGGCGGCCACGGCCTCGAGCCGGTCGCGGGTGTAGACGGCGCCGGTCGGGTTGTTGGGCGTGTTGAGGACCAGCGCGCGGGTGCGCGGCGTGATCGCGCGGGCGATGGCGTCGGGATCGGGCTGGAAGCCGTCCTTGCGCCGGGTCGCCACCATCACCGGCCGGGCACCCGCGGCACGCACGGTCTGGGGGTAGGTCGGGTAGTAGGGGTCGAGGACCAGGCAGTCGTCGCCGGGGTCGAGGGCGAGCTGCATCGCCAGCATCAGTGCCTGCTGGCAGCCGACGGTGACATGCACCTCCTCCGCCGCGACGGGCCGGGCCGGGTCGTGGCGCGAGAGGCGGCGGGCGACGGCGGTGCGGAGGTTCGGCCGGCCCTGGAGGGGGGCGTAGCCGTGCGGACCCTCGCGCGCCGCGCGCACCAGCGCCTCGACGATGGCGGGGTCGGTGAGGCGGTCATGCTCGCCCACGGCGAGGTTCAGGACGTCGTGGCCCTCGGCGGCGAGCTGGCGGGCGCGGAAGTAGAGGCCCCAGCCGTCGTCGTCGGCCTCGCCGAGGAGACCGGTGGCGAGGTGCGAGAGGCGCGGTCCCGTGACGGCGCCGCCGGGCGCGTCCTGGGCGGCGAGGGCGACGGCCGGGCCATGCGCGGCATCGGTGGAGGCCATCGGGGCACCTGGATCGCGGGGAGGGGCAGGGGGAGCTCGTGTCCCGGGAAAGGGGCCGGCCCCGCAAGGGCCCGGCCCGGTGTCGCGCCCCGCCGGCGCCGTCGGGCGGGCGGGGCGCCGCGCTCAGCGCGCGACGGTCAGGGGGACGAAGCGCGGCTCGCCGCTGTCCTCGACCAGCAGCAGGACCGAGGACTTGCCCTCGTCGCGCGCGGCCTCGATCGCCTCCTGCACCTGCTGGGGGGTGGCGACGGGCTTCTGGCCGACCTCGACGATGACCTGGCCGGCAGCGAGACCGCCCTCGTCGGCCGAGCCGCCGGGCTCGACACTGGCGATGACCACGCCGCTGGCGCCTTCGGGCAGGCTGAACTGCGTGCGCGTCTCGTCGGTCAGCGGCGCGAGCGTCAGGCCGAGATCGTCGAAGTCGAGCGGCTCGATCTGCTCCTCCGGCGCGGCGACCGAGGCGTTCTGGATACGCTCCTGCTCCTCGAGCCGGCCGAGGGTCACGCGCACGGTCTTGGTCTCGCCATCGCGGAAGACCAGCACCCGCACGCTGGAGCCCACGGCGGTGTCGGCGACGATGCGGGGGAGATCGCGCATCGAATCGACGTCGTTGCCGTTGAAGCGGAGGATGACGTCACCCGCCTCGATGCCGCCCTCCTCGGCCGGGCCGCCATCGGTGACGTCGGCGACCAGCGCGCCGCGGGCGTCGTCCAGCCCCAGCGCCTCGGCCAGCTCGTCGTTGACGGTCTGGATGCGCACGCCGAGCCAGCCGCGCCGGGTCTCGCCGAACTGCTGGAGCTGGTCGACGACGTTCGAGGCGATGGCGGCGGGCACCGCGAAGCCGATGCCGATCGAGCCGCCCGTGGGCGAGATGATCGCGGTGTTCACGCCGATGACCTCGCCGGCGAGGTTGAACAGCGGGCCGCCCGAGTTGCCGCGGTTGATGGCCGCGTCGGTCTGGATGAAGTCGTCGTAGGGGCCGGCATTGATGTCGCGGTTGCGCGCCGAGATGATGCCGGCCGAGACCGAGCCGCCGAGGCCGAAGGGGTTGCCGATCGCGACCACCCAGTCGCCGACGCGCGAGGCGCGGCTGTCGCCGAACTTGACGAAGTCGAGCGGGCTCTCCGGCTCGACCTTGAGCAGCGCGATGTCGGTCTTGGCGTCGGTGCCGACCAGCGTGGCGGGCAGCGACGAGCCGTCGGGGAAGTTCACCGTGATCTCGTCGGCGTTCTCGATCACGTGGTTGTTGGTGACCACGAAGCCCTCGGGGCTGATCACGAAGCCCGAGCCGAGGCTCTCGACCTCGCGCGGGCCGCTGCGGGGGCGGTTGCGGTCGAAGAAGTCGCGGAACAGGTCCTCGAACGGGTTGCCCTGGGGCAGGCGGCGGTTGCCGCGGGGGGCATCGTCGACCGTCTGTGCGGTCGAGATGTTCACCACCGCGGGGCTCAGCCGCTCGGCGAGGTCCGCAAAGCTCTCCGGCGCGCGCGCCTCGGCCGCGCCGGGCACGGCCAGCGTCGCGATACCGCCGCCGACCGGCAGCGCGGCAATCATGCCGGCCGCGAGGCCCGCGCGGAGGAGACCCGCGAAGCTCGGTCTCTCGATCATGGATGCTCTCCCTCTCATCCTTGTGTTCCCCACCCGCGCGCGCATGGGCCCGGGCGCGCGATCCCTCTCGCGGCGGGCTCCTGCGATGCGCGGAACTGCGATGTCGTTCCTACGCGGCCTAAAGGCCCGGCCGTCGCTGCCGGTGCCCGATCGGCGTCTTTCCCGCTGGCACCGATACACGATGTCAGGTCGCGCCGCGAATCACCAGATAGGCAGCCGTCCCGCCCGCCACCAGCACCAGGCCCAGCCAGCGGCGCTGTGACGGCCCCATGCGCTCGAGCATCGCGAGCAGCTCGGGAAACGAGCCGGCGAAGGCGATCATGGTCAGGCCCTCGATCACGGCCACCAGGGCCAGGGCCGCCAGCAGGTCGCCCATTCCCGTCCCCCTGCAGGCATGTGCCGCCGCCCGCCAGCGGCGCCGGTCGCGGCGTCGCAGGGGCGGGCGGCAGGCGTCGTCTCAAGACCGCCTCACTCTTCGGCGGTCGCGTCGCCGTCGGGCGTCTTCGGCGGGCCGGCGGGCGTGCCGACGGCGCGCGAGAGGCTGTCGCGCGTCGCGGGCGCGGGGGCCTCGGGCGTCGCCACGGCCTCGGCCGCGGCGCTACCGGTAGGCGCACCCTCGCCCTCGACCGGCGCCAGCGCCTCCTCGACCTCGGCGCCCGAGGGGGCGTTCGCCGGCGTCGTGGCCGCCAGCGTCGGCGGCGTCACGCTGCCGGCACGGTCCGAGCGCAGGTAGTCGAAGAACTCGGTGTTCGGCGACATCACCATGGTGGAGTTGTTGCCCCTGAGCGCCCGCTCATAGGCCGTGAGCGAGCGGTAGAAGGCGAAGAACTCCGGATCCTCGCTGAACGCCTCGGCGAAGACGCGGTTACGCTCGGCATCGGCCTCGCCTCGGATCACGTTGGCCTGGCGGTTGGCGTCCGAGACCAGCTCGGTCGCCTCGCGATCGGCGCGCGCACGCACCTCCTGCGCCGCCTCGCGGCCACGGGCCCTCTCGTCCGCCGCCTCGCGCTGACGCTCGGCCTCCATGCGGTCGAAGGTGGCCTGCAGGTTCTGCTCGGGCAGGTCGGCGCGGCGGATGCGCACGTCGACCACCTCGACGCCGAAGGAGAGCGCCTGGGCGCGCGCGACGTCGCGGATGCGGATCATCAGGGCCTGGCGCTCGGGGCTGAGCACCTGGGCCTGCGGCACCGAGCCGAGCACCTGGCGGAGGCTGTCGTTCAGCACGTCGCCGAGACGCAGCCGCGCCTGGCGTTCGGTCTGCACCGACTGGCGGAAGCGCACCACGTCCGCGATCCGCCAGCGGGCGAAGGCGTCCACCACGAGGCGCCGTTCGTCGGCCGGCGTGACTTCGAGCTCCGAGGTCTCGACCGGCAGGATCCGGTCCTCGTAGAACTCGATCTCCTGGATCAGCGGCAGCTTGAAGTAGAGGCCCGGCTCATCCGCGACGCGGACCACCTGGCCGAACTGCAGCACGAGGCCCTGCTTGCGCTCGTCGACGATGAAGACCGAGAGCGAGATCAGGATGCCGGTGACGATCGCGACACCGGCGGCGACGGGAATCCAGCGGGTCATCAGTTGCCTCCCTGGAACTGGTTCTGGGTCGGCGTGATGGTGCTCACGCTCGCGGTGCCGCCCGGACGGGTCGCGCCGGTGCCGCGGGTGCCGGGCTCGGCCTCGCCGCTGCTGCCGCTCCGGCGGTTCAGGTCGTTGAGCGGCAGGTAGGGGATGACGCCCGTGCCGCCGGCGCCGCCGGCCACGCTCTCGTCGATCAGCACCTTGTTCACGTCGCTCAGCACGCGCTCCATCGTCTCGATGTAGAGCCGCTTGCGGGTCACGTCCGGCGCGTTGGTGTACTCGGTATAGACCGAGGTGAAGCGCGCGGCCTCGCCTCGCGCCTCGTTGACGACGCGGGCACGGTAGCCCTCGGCCGCCTGCAGGATCTCGGCCGCCTCACCGCGGGCGCTGGCGAGCTTTTCGTTGGCATAGGCGTCGGCGCGCTTCTCCGAGGTGTCGCGGTCCTGCTCGGCCGCCTGCACGTCGCGGAAGGCGTCGATGACCTCGGGGGGCGGATCGGCGTCGTCGAAGATGACGCGGACGATGTTCACGCCCGACTCGTACTCGTCCAGCGTCGACTGGATCAGGCTGTCCACCTCGGCGGCGATCGCGGCACGGTCGCGGCTGAGGATCGGCTTGAGCTCGGAGCGGGCGATGACCTCGCGCATGGCTGATTCGGAGACGGCGGTGATCGTCTCCTCGGGGCCGGCGAGGTTGAACAGGAAGTCGCGCGGGTTGGCGACGTTCCAGACGACCGAGAAGTCGATGTCGACGATGTTCTCGTCGCCGGTCAGCATCAGGCCGCGGTCGCCCGAGCGGTCGGTGCCGACATCGATGGCGCGCTCGCGCTCGGTCTCGACCACCTCGTGCGTGACCAGCGGCCAGGGCGCGAAGTTGAGACCCTCGGTCCCGGTCGAGGAGTATTCGCCGAGGAAGAGCTCGACCGACTGCTGGCCGGTCTCGACGCGGTAGAACGACATGAGCGCCCAGGTGATCACCGCGGCCGCGCCGATGCCGTAGGGCAGGTACTTCTCGGCGCCGCCGAAGCCGCCGCCGCCCCCGCCGCCGATACCGCCGCCGCCGCCCTTGCCGCCGAGGACGACGCGCAGCTGCTCGCGCCCCTTGCGGAGGAGGTCGTCGAGGTCGGGGCCCTGGCCGCCGCCGCCGCCGCCCCCGCCGGGACCGCCGCCCCCGCCCGGGCCGCCGCCCCAGGGGCCGCGCCCGCCGCCGCCGTTGGTGTTGCGCGGGCCGCCGCCCCAGGGACCGCCACGGGGGCCGCCACCGCCCGAGCTCGAGTTGAATGGCATCGGTGATACTCTCCGGTGGATCGATCGGGGCCCTGGACATGGTGTCCTGGCCGCCAGGATTGCCTGAGACGTGGGGGCGCGGCCCCGCCGATCAAGCCTAGCCCGCCCGGCAGGGGTGACGCCAGACGACGCAGGCGGGATGTTGCACTTCAGGATCGCCGCCTCGCGGCCCGTGGGCCTGCGGCGCGCCAGCGGCCGCTGGCGACGCCTCCGGCGGCTCCGGGGGCGCCATGCCCGTCTTGCGCCGGAGGCGCCGCCCGCAGGGCGGCTCCCTGGCCGGAGGCGCCCGGGCTCACTCGGCGGCGGCGGCGGGCAGGGCGACGGGCTCGCGCATCGTCACCAGTTCCTCGGCCGCGGTGGGATGGACGGCGACGGTGCGGTCGAAGTCCTCCTTGGTGGCGCCCATCTTGATCGCGACGCCGGCCATCTGGATCATCTCGCCCGCGCCGTGGCCCGAGATGTGGACGCCGAGCACCCGGCGGCTGGCGCGGTCGACGACCAGCTTCATCAGCATCTTCTCGTCGCGCCCCGAGAGCGTGGCCAGCATCGGGCGGAAGCGCGAGCGGTAGATCTCGACGTCGTAGCCCTCGACCGATGCCGCCTGCTCGCTGAGGCCGATGGTGCCGATCTCGGGCTGGGTGAAGATGGCCGTCGCGACCAGCGCGTGGTCGGGCTTGGTGGGCCGGCCGTGAAAGACGGTGTCGACGAAGGCCATGCCCTCGCGAATCGCCACCGGCGTCAGCTCGAGGCGCGACGTCACGTCGCCCACGGCATAGATCGAGGGCACGCTCGAGCGCGAGAAGTCGTCGACCTTGACCGCGCCGTTGTGCGCGAGCTCGACGCCCGCGGCCTCGAGCCCCAGCCCGGCGGTGTTGGGCACCCGGCCGGTCGCGGCCATCACGGCGTCGACCTCGAGCGTGGCGCCGTCCTTCATGGTGGCGAGGAGCGCCGACCCGGTCTTCTCGATCGAGGCGATGTCGCTGTTCAGCCGCAGGTCGATGCCCTTCTTCACGATCTCCTCCTGGATGTGGTCCGAGAGGTCGTGGTCGAAGGTGCGCAGGATGCGCCCGCCGCGATAGGCCAGCGTCACCGCGCTGCCGAGGCCGTTCATGATGCCCGCGAACTCGCAGGCGATGTAGCCGCCGCCGAGGATCAGGATGCGCTGCGGCCGCTCGGGCAGGTCGAACACCTCGTTCGAGGTGATCGCGTGTTCGTGACCGGGGAAGGGCGGCACGCGGGGGGTGCCGCCGGTCGCGATCAGCAGGTGGGCGGCGGTCTTGCGGGTGCCGTCGGCCAGTTCGACCGTGTGCGGGTCGACCACGGTGGCGCGCTGGGCGAAGGTCTCGCCGCCGGAGGCCAGCACGTTCTTCTGGTAGAGGCCCTCGAGACGGGTGATCTCGGCCTCCTTGGCCGCGCGCAGGACCGACCAGTCGTGGCTGCGTGCGCCGACCGTCCAGCCGAAGCCGGCGGCGTCCTCGAAGGCCTCGGCGAAGCTGGAGGCGTAGACCATCAGCTTCTTGGGCACGCAGCCGCGGATCACGCAGGTGCCGCCGAAGCGGAACTCCTCGGCAATCGCGACGCGCGCGCCGGTCTTGGCCGCCATGCGGGCGGCGCGCACGCCGCCCGAGCCGCCGCCGATGACGAAGAGATCGTAGTCGAAGGCCATGGCTTCCTCCTGGCATTGCCGGACCGCTGCGCGCCCCGCCGCGCAGCACATCGTCCCTGGCGCCACATAGCCATCCTTGCGCGAAATGACAGGCTGTCGCAGGGGTGGCGCAGGGGCTGGCGCGGAGGGTGGCGCCCTGGCCGCAACTGCCGCCCCGCCGAGCGAGGAGACACCGATGCCCGCCTTCCTGATCGTCGACACCGATATCTCGGACCCCGCGGCCTATGAGGGCTACAAGGCGGCCGCGCGGCCGATCGCCGAGAGCCATGGCGGGGTGTATCGCGCGCGGGGCGGGCAGCTCGACGTGATCGAGGGCGACCTGTGGCGTCCCACCCGGCTGGTCATCATCGAGTTTCCCGACCGGCAGAGCGCGCACGCCTTCATCAACGCGCCCGAGTACCAGGACGTGCAGAAGATCCGGCACGCGGCCTCGCGCTGCACCTCGGTGCTCGTCGACGGCATCTGAGCGGGCGGCCGGGCGGCGGGGGCGCCTGGCCGGGGCCGGGTGCGGATCACGCGGGGACGGTCTCTCCCAGCGCCTCGACGCTGCCGTCCGCGTGGCCGATCAGCACCGTCTTGGCGATCCCGATGAAGAGGCCGGTCTCGACGACGCCCGGCAGGGTCGCGAGGCGGGCGGCCAGCGCGGGCGGATCGCCGATGCGCTCGAGCGCGAGATCGACGATCTCGTGCCCCTCGTCGGTGACGAAGACCCCATCCTGCACGCGCCGGCGGGTCATCGTGCGCGCGCCGACATCGGCGTCGACCAGCGCCTGGGCGATCCGCCGTTCGGTCGCGCCGGCGCCGAAGCGCACGATCTCGACCGGCAGCGGGAAGCGGCCCAGCGTCTCGACGCGCTTGGAGCCGTCGGCGATGACGACCATGCGGTCGGAGGCGGCCGCGACGATCTTTTCGCAGAGGAGCGCCCCGCCGCCGCCCTTGATGAGGTTCATGTCCCCGTCGACCTCGTCCGCGCCGTCGACGGTCATGTCGAGCGCGCCGACCGCGTCGAGCGTGGTGAGCGGCAGGCCGAGCGCGCCCGCCTGTGCCGCGGTCGCGATCGAGGTCGGCACGCCGACGACACCGATCCCGTCGCGCTCCATCCGCTCGGCCAGGAGGTCGACGAAGACCGCCGCCGTCGAGCCCGTGCCGAGGCCGAGGACCATGCCGTCCCGCACCAGTTCGAGTGCCGCCGCCGCCGCGGCACGCTTTGCCGGATCATGCGCCATCGTGGTCCTCCACCGTGATCCAGTTCCGTCGGTCTGCCTGCTGGCGCCGGCCCGGCGTCGTCGCGATGCTGAGGGCGCAGCGGTCAATCGACTAGGGCCCTTGGGTTAACGCGAGCCAAGCCGCGGCGCCATAGATGACGAACCGTTGCGAATGCGATCTTTTGGTGGCCCCTTGGCTGCCCCTGGGCATCCCTCTGGGCGCCCCTCTTGGCGCGCCGGTGGCGCTCTGCATATAGGATGCGTCCGGGTCAGACGAGGCGAGCATGTTCCTCTCCATCTTCGACGTCTTCAAGGTCGGCATCGGGCCGTCGAGCTCGCATACGATCGGGCCCATGGTCG
>JBCBPG010000085.1:0-9939 GCA_039820865.1 Pseudomonadota bacterium | reverse complement strand
CCGACACGGGCCTGATGCGCACGCTGATGACCTATTCGACCTCGACCGGCGCGCTGATCGTGCACCATCCGCAGGACGCGGCGCTGTCGGCCAAGGGCTCGGCGACCTCGGGCGAATTCGCCGGCACGCTCGGCAGGCCGAGGCGCGTCGCGAATTCGCCCGAAGTCGCCGATCCCTTGGACGACAGCGCAGCGTCCTGCGGATGGTGCACGATCAGCGCGCCGGTCGAGGTCGAATAGGTCATCAGCGTGCGCATCAGGCCTGTGTCGGCCAGCGGCCGGTCGGCATCCGAGAGCGCGACGGCACCGGCATCGAGCAGGAACTGCTGCTCGGTCATCTCGCGCCCGGCAAGGCCCTTCGTCAGCGCCGCCATCACGCGGACGCGGACCGGCACTGCCGCGGCCTCGGCGCGCGAGCGGACGAACTGCACCAGCGCCGGGTCGTCGATCGGCGGCTGGGTGTCGGCCTGCGTGACGATGGTCGTCACGCCGCCCGCCGCGGCCGCCCGGCCCGCCGTGCGCAGGCTCTCGCGATGACGCGCGCCGGGCTCGCCCACGAACACCCGCATGTCGACGAGCCCCGGCGCCAGCACCTTGCCCGCACAGTCGACCACCGTGCCGCCGGCCGGCGGATCACCGTCGAGAAGACCCGCGACGCGCCCGTCCTCGACCACCAGCGCCCCGGGCCCGTCATGCCCGCTGGCAGGATCGACGATCCGCGCATTGACGAAGCTGAGCCGCATGCCGCCCTCCCTCTCGCTCGCGAGCGGGGTACACCGCGCCGGCCCGCCATGCCACCGGCGGCTGTCATCGCCGCGGGGGGCCGGTCTGGAGCGCACGGACAAGGCGCATCACCGTGTCATGCTCGGCGATGTGGAAGAAGCCGACCCACCGCTTGCGCTTTCCAGGGGCCCGGTCGACGCCGAAGACGATGCTGCCCCGTCGGCGTCCTTGCTGATGCTCGACGGGGCTCTCGGCCGTGATCGGCCACGAGATCAGCCGCCGCGACAGCAGGCCCGAGAGGATGAGCGCCCGCCGGTCGGTCAGCGCATAGCGCATCCTCAGCCAGTCGAGCGCCGAGAGCAGCTGCGCCGCAAGGGCGATCCCGCCCAAGACCAAGAAGACGCTGGCGACGATGGTGACGGTGCGGTCCACCTCTCCGGCGGTGAGCGCCATGACGGGCAGGGCCAGCCAGAGCGCCAGGAAGCCGACCCCGAAGGCCCAGGCGCAGAAGGCCAGCAGCGAGAAACCCGGCCGACCGGTCCACAGAAGGCGCTCGCCCGCGTCCAGCACGCTGTCCCAGGGGGGCGGTGCAGGGTCGTTCGGGTGGTGGCGCACGCCTGGGGGCCGCCCTAGCGCGAGGGGGCGTTCTGGGACTGGATCTGGCGGATCAGGCGGTAGACGGCCATGCCGTCGGAGAGCTGCTCGAAGCCCACCTCGCGCTCGAACGGTGCGGCGCGGGTCGATTCGAAGATCACGCTCACCCGCGCGCCGAAGCGGACGTTGACGATCTGGTCCCAGCTCAGCGGAAACGAGCGGAAGGCCCCGCCCGGCCCGGTCTCGAGCAGCATCGCGCGCCGGTTGGTGACGCCGTAATACGAGCGGCGCCGGCGCAGGATGGTGCGCACCGGCGACCAGACCGCCAGCGCCACGAAGGCGACCATCATCGAGAACAGCAGCGCACGCATGGGCTCGGTCCGCCCGGCCACGCCCTCGACGATCCCGGTGCCGAGCGCCTGGAAGACCGCGCCCGCCAGCAGCAGGTTGACCAGCGGCAGGATGATCTCGTGGCCCTCGACCAGCGGGCGCATCATGGGCCTGCCGCTCCAGACGAGGGTCTCGCCCGGATCGATATAGGGCGCGAGCGCCTGGTCGGCCTCGACCGACCGCCGCGGCGGCCGCACCTCGCTCACGCCCTCGATGCTCACGGCGCCTTGCATCCGTCTCTCCGCCGGGCGGTCGGGATGCGCGACCTCCGCGCCCTCCGTACAACCCGAAGCTTATTAAGCGCGACCCTTGGACAGAAAGATGGCAGGCCGCCCGGCAACTCGCGCGGTCATGTAAGGGGGTCGGCCCGCGCGGCCAGCAGGTGCAGCACGGCCATGCGCACCGCGACACCCATTTCCACCTGCTCGGTGATGACCGAGCGGGTCTCGTCGTCGGCAACCTCCGAGTCGATCTCGACGCCGCGGTTCATCGGACCCGGATGCATCACGATCGCATGGGGCGCGGCGCGGGCCAGCTTGTCCGCCGTCAGCCCGTAGCGGTGGAAGTATTCGCGCCTCGACGGCACCGCCTGACCCTCCAGCCGCTCGGTCTGGATGCGCAGCATCATGATCACGTCCGCGCCCTCGAGCCCCGCCTCGAGATCGGTGAAGACCTCGACGCCCAGCCGGTCCACGCCCGAGGGCAGCAGCGTCGGCGGCGCGATCACCCGGATGCGGTTCTCCATCTTGCCGAGGCAGAGGATGTTCGACCGCGCCACCCGGCTGTTGGCGATGTCGCCGCAGATCGCGACCGTCAGCTTCTGCGCGCGGCCGAGATGGCGGCGCATGGTCACAAGGTCCAGGAGCGCCTGCGTCGGATGCTCATGCCGCCCGTCGCCCGCGTTCAGCACCGCGCAGTCCAGCTTCTCGGCGAGCAGCGCGGGCGCGCCGGAATTCGGGTGACGCACGACCAGCAGGTCGGGGCGCATCGCGTTCAGCGTCAGCGCCGTGTCGATCAGCGTCTCGCCCTTGCCGATCGAGGACGACTGCACCGGCATCGAGACCACATCCGCGCCGAGCCGCTTGGCCGCCAGCTCGAAGCTCGCCTGCGTGCGGGTCGAGCGTTCGAAGAACAGGTTGATCATCGTGCGCCCGGTCAGCAGGTCGCGATGCTTGTCGGTCTGGCGGTTGAGCGCGGCGTATTCCTCGGCGAGATCGAGGATGCAGAGGATGTCCTGGGGGCTGAGCGGCGCGATGCCGAGGAGATGGCGATGCGCGAAGGCCTCGCGCGGCGTCGGCATGAGCCCCATGGCATTCCCCCGTCCCGTCGGGGTCGGCATGCCGCATGGGCGTCGCCGTGGCAAGCGCCAACGCCTTGACCGCCGGCCCGGTTCTGCGCCGATGGTGCGATGGTCGGAAACGCGGACACTACCGTCCTGTGGCGCCCCGTCGGGCCGGAGGAGCTGGCGCTGATCGAGGCGTCCGGCATGCGCGCCTTCCCACCGCGCCTGCCCGAACAGCCGATCTTCTACCCGGTGCTGAGCGAGGACTACGCCGTGAAGATCGCGCGCGACTGGAACGTCGCCGCAAGCGGCGCAGGGTTCGTGACCCGCTTCCGCGTCCGCCGCGCCTTTCTCGACCGCTACGCCATCCAGGAGGCGGGCGGCCGGGCGCACCGCGAATACTGGATCCCCGCCGAGGACCTCGACGCCTTCAACGCCGCCATCGCCGGCCCGATCGAGGTGACCCGCTCCTTCCCGTGATCATGGCTTCCCCTGACCATGGCACGGCCGGCCGCGTCGCCCTGTGTCCTTTCCGGATGGGCAAGGCGATCGCACGGTCCGCGATCCGGACAACGTCGTGATCGTCGCGTCCAGAGGCGATCAGCCGGCTGTGCCGGTCGCGAAGCGGTGCCAGCGACTGCCATCGAGCTCTTGTCGCTTGCCCCGATCCCTCCGGCGTCAGAATAGACCTGTCGGGATGAACAGGGCGTTGCGCTTCCCGCGGCACCAGCGTTCGCGGCATGCTAACCGTTCTGTGCCCAGACTGACGCGGGTGGGCGAGGGTGAGGGCACGGCGTCAACCGCGCGCGCCGGACACCCCCTAGCGACGGCGGGCGGCGTCGACCTGCAGGGGCAGGATCACGCGGATCAGCATCAGCGCCAGTGCTGCGAAGCCGGTAGCCGAGGCGATCAGCGCGCCCGGCGCCAGCATCTCCACCGTCGCCTGCAGCGCCGGCAGCGTCTCGGTCGCCACGGCCAGCGGCAGCGCGATCCCCACCGTGAGCACCACCGTGATCGCGACGCTGACCGCCGCCATCTCGCCCGCCAGCCACCAGGTATCGGCGATGTCGGGCTTGTGGGTCGGGTGGTGCGAGAACACCTCGGCCGCGCGGTTCGACGCGATCACCACCGGCACCGCGGCGCCCAGCGCCCCCGGCCCCCAGCCGAACATCGCCTCGAACGAGCCGAACAGCACCGCCGTGATCATCGAGGTGACCGTGTAGATGCGCCCATAGACAGCCAGCGCCCGGCGCCTCAGCGTCGATCCGTCCGTCACCGGCAGTCCCCCAACGCTGGCGCGCGGCCCCGTCCCGCCGCCTGCGCCCCTCTGCTCTCTGGTCTGGCCCCGCTTCCCATACTAGGTCTCAGCGGTCCGCGGCGCAGCCCCACCCGCTCCTGATGCGCCGCAAAAGCGGCGACGGAAGGGCAAGCGGGGCGGTTTCGTGCCGCCGCAGGGCAGGAAACGCCGCGAGAAGCCGCCGGGAGGCCAGCCGTGACCGCCGACCTGACTGCCGATGTGACCGAGGCCGCCGATCTGGCGCTGCCCGTCATGCTCCACGACCAGCCCCGCGCGCCGAACCCGCGGCGGCTGAACATCGCGCTGGCCGAGAAGGGGATCGACCCGCCCCGCACCGTCGTGGACCTCATGGCGGGCGAGCACCGCGCCGAAGGCTATCTCGCGCGCATCGGCATCGCCCAGGTGCCGGCGCTCGAACTCTCCGACGGCACGGTGCTGACCGAGAGCGTCGCGATCACCCGCTACCTCGACGCGCTGGTGCCCGAGCCCAACCTCACCGGCCGCACGCTGCGCGAGGCGGCCGAGATCGAGATGTGGCAGCGCCGCGTCGAGTTCGGCCTGTTCGCCGCCGTCGCCGTCTGCTTCCGCCACACCAACCGCCACCTCGCCGTCCTCGAGGACCAGGTGGCCGAGTGGGGCGAGATCAATCGCGGCCGGATCCGCCCGAGGCTCGAGGCGCTGGACGCCCGTCTCGACGGTCGCGACTGGATCGCTGCCGACCGCCTCACCGTCGCCGACATCACCGCGCTCGTCGCGGTCGAGTTCCTGCGCATCGTCAAGGAGCCGCTGCCGGGCACGACCCCGGGCGACCTGCCGCACCTGGCCGCCTGGCTCGGCCGCATGCAGGCCCGCCCCTCCGCCCGCGCCGGTATGGAGTGACCATGAACGCCCTTCTCGCCCCCTGGACCACGCCCTACGCCCTGCCGCCCTTCGACCGGGTGGCCCCCGAGGACTACCCGCCGGCCTTCGAGGCCGCGATGGCCGAGCACCGCGCCGAGATCGAGGCGATCAAGGCTGACCCCGCGCCGCCCTCCTTCGACAACACGATCGGGGCGCTGGAACGCGCGGGCCGCAGCCTCGGCCGCGTCGCCGCCGTCTTCTATAACCTCGCCGGCGCCCACACCTCCGACGCGCTGCAGGCGGTCGAGCGCGAGATGGCGCCGAAACTCGCCGATCACCGCAACGCGATCATCCTCGACGAGGCGCTCTATGCCCGCGTCGCCGCCGTCCCCGAGGACGGCCTCGGCGCCGAGGAGGCCCGCGTGCTCGAGCTCACCCGCCGCCGCTTCGTCAAGGCCGGCGCCGCGCTCGATGCCGCAGAGCGCAAGCGCCTCGCCGAGATCGGCAGCCGCCTCGCCACCCTCGGCACCCAGTTCGGCCAGACCGTGCTCAAGGACGAGGCCGACTGGGTGATGTGGCTGGACGCGCGCGATCTCGAGGGCCTGCCCGCCTGGCTGGTCGCCGCCGCCGCTGCCGAGGGCCGCCGCCGCGGCGAGGACGGCCGCCACGCGATCACCCTCTCGCGCTCCTCGGTCGAACCCTTCCTCGCCTTCTCGCCGCGGCGCGACCTGCGCGAGACCGCCTGGCGCGCCTGGGCCGCCCGCGGCACCGGCACGGGTGACGCCCCCGCCAACTGGCCGCTGATCGCCGAGACCCTGACGCTGCGCGACGAGCGCGCCCGCCTCCTCGGTTTCGAGAGCTATGCCCACTGGCGCCTCTCGGACCAGATGGCCAAGACCCCCGCCGCCGTCGCCGACCTGCTGGAGAAGGTCTGGACCCCCGCCCGCGCCCGCGCCGAGGCCGAGGCCGCCGATCTCCAGGCGCTGGCCGCCGAGGAGGGCGCGAACATCGACCTCGCCCCCTGGGACTGGCGCTACTACGCCGAGAAGCAGCGCCGGCGCCTGCATGACATCGACGAGGCCGAGACCAAGCCGTATCTCGCGCTCGACAGCGTCATCGCCGCCGCCTTCGACGTCGCCACCCGCCTCTTCGGCCTCAGCTTCCGCGCCGTCGACGGGCTGGCGCTCCACCACCCCGACGCCCGCGCCTGGGAGGTCTCGGCACCGGACGGCACGCATGTCGGCCTCTTCATCGGCGACTACCACGCACGCCCGTCCAAGCGCTCCGGCGCCTGGGCCTCGGGCTTTCGCGGCCAGCAGAAGCTCTGGGCCCCCGGCCGCCCGGTCATCGTCAACATCATGAACTTTGCCGAAGGCGACCCCACCCTCCTGACCTTCGACGACGCCCGCACGCTCTTCCACGAGTTCGGCCACGCGCTGCACGGGCTGATGTCCGCCGTCACCTACCCCTCGATCGCCGGCACCGCCGTCGCGCGCGACTTCGTCGAACTGCCCAGCCAGCTCTACGAGCACTGGCTCTCCACCCCCGAGGTCCTGCGCACCCATGCCCGCCACGTGGAGACGGGCGAGCCCATGCCCGAGGCGCTGATCGAACGCCTCCAGGCTGCCGCCACCTTCAACCAGGGGTTTGCCACGGTCGAATACTGCGCCTCGGCGCTGGTCGACCTGCACATGCACACCCGCGCGGGCGAGGCCGCCGCCGACCCCGAGGCGTTCCAGGCCGCGGTCCTGGCCGAGATCGGCATGCCGGCGGCGATCGCCATGCGCCACGCCAGCCCGCATTTCCTCCACGTCTTCGCGGGTGAGGGCTATGCCTCGGGCTACTACAGCTACCTCTGGTCGGAACTGATGGACGCCGACGCCTTCGCCGCCTTCGAGGAAGCGGGCGACGCCTTCGACCCCGCCCTCGCCCGGCGGCTTGCCGAACACGTCCTCTCCGCCGGCGGCAGCCGCGAACCCGAGGAGCTCTACACCGCCTTCCGCGGCCGCCTCCCCGGCGTCGAGCCCCTCCTCAAGGGCCGCGGCCTCTCGGCCGACGCCGCCTGACGCCGCCCGACGCCGCCCGGGGCCGCCCGGGGCCCATGCCCCCACGTCCCGCCTGCGCCGATCGTCCCCAACAGGGGACGGCGGCCCCTGCGCCGGAGGCGCGCGACAGCGAGAGCGCGCCGCAGGCGCAGTGACAGGAGCACCACCCTGGTCGAGACACCCGGCATCGAGGGTACCCGCCCGCTCTCCACCCGCCGCACTGCGGCGGGCGAGCGCGTGCTCCTGTGGCTCGCCTGGACGCTCGCCGCCGCCTGCGCCGCGCCCGCCATCGCCGTCGTCGTCACGGCGCTGACGGGCGACGGTGCGCTCTGGGGCCGGATGGTCGAGACCGTGCTGCCGCGCTATGCGCTGACCACCCTCGAACTGGTGCTGGGCGTGGGCATCGCGACCGCCGTGCTCGGCACCGCGACCGCCTGGCTCGTCACCTCGACCCGTTTCCCGGGCCGGCCGGTCTTCGAGGTCGCGCTGGCGCTGCCGCTCGCCTTTCCGGCCTATGTCCTCGCCTACGCCTATACCGACCTGCTCGACCATCCGGGACCGGTGCAGACGGCCCTCCGCGAGATCACGGGCTGGGGGCCGCGCGACTACTGGTTCCCCGAGATCCGCTCGACCGGCGGTGCGGCCGCGATGCTGACGCTGGTCCTCTACCCCTACGTCTACCTGCTCGCCCGCGCGGCCTTCCTGATGCAGTCGGTCACCGCGGCCCAGGTCGCCCGCACGCTCGGCTGCGGACCCGTCGCCGCCTTCTTCCGCGTGAGCCTGCCGATGGCGCGCCCCGCCATCGCCGGCGGCACGGCGCTCGCGATGATGGAGACGATCGCCGATTTCGGCACCGTCGCGCACTTCTCGGTGCAGACCTTCACCACGGGCGTCTACCGCGCCTGGTTCTCGATGGGCGACCGGGTGGCGGCCGCGCAGCTCTCCGCCTGCCTGCTGGTCTTCGCCATCACGCTCGCCGCGCTCGAGCGTGCCCAGCGCGGCGCCGCCCGCCGCCACCAGGCCGGCAAGCGGTTCGAGGCGCTGCCGACGGCGCGCCTGACCGGCTGGCGCGCCGTCGGGGCCGTTGCGCTCTGCGGCGCGCCCGTCCTCTTCGGCGTGGTCGTGCCGCTGGTGATGCTGACCAGCATGGGGCTGGGTTCGGGGCAGAGCCTGCTGGCGCCGCGTTACCTGGCCTTCACGGCCAATTCGCTGATCCTCGCCTCGCTCGCGGCGCTGGTGACGGTCGGCGCGGCGCTTGCCATCGGCTATGCCGTACGGCTGCGTCCGGGGCCGGCGGCGCGCGGGGCGGCGATGGTGGCGGGCGTCGGCTACGCGATCCCCGGCAGCGTGATCGCGGTCGGGCTCATGGTGCCGCTCGCTGCCCTCGACAACCGGATCGACGCGCTGGCCGAGCGGTATCTCGGTGTCGATCTGGGGCTGCTCATCAGCGGGTCGGCGGGCGTGCTGGTGCTGGCCTACATGACGCGCTTCATGGCGGTGGCGCTGAACGCCGTCGATTCGGGGCTGTCGACCATCCGGCCGGCGATGGACCATGTCGCGCGCACGCTGGGGGCGGGGCCGACGGCGACGCTCGGCCGGGTGCATGCGCCGCTGATCTCGGGCAGCCTGCTGACGGCGGCACTGATCGTTTTCGTCGACGTGATGAAGGAGCTGCCGGCGACGCTGATCATGCGGCCCTTCAACTTCGACACGCTGGCGGTGCAGGCCTATCGCCTCGCCTCGGACGAGCGGCTGGCGCAGGCGGCTGTGCCCTCGCTCGCGATCGTGGCGGTGGGCTTCGTTCCGGTGCTGCTGCTGGTGCGCAGGATCCGCCAGACGCGGCCCGGCCATCCCGGGTCCTGAGCTCGACGGCACGGGCCAGCGTCACGGGCCAGCGTCACGGGCCACCGTCATGGGCCGGGCACCGGTCGGCGTATGGGGTGACGGGGCTCTGGAAGCCTCCGCACTCGCAGCGCCGCGGGCCGCGGAGCGCTCTCCAGGGAGCCCCGCACGGTGCCGCGCCCCAGTGTCCGCCCCACCCCGGGGGTGCCCCGCCCAATGCCCCGCCCGGTGTCCCGCCCGGTGCCCCGGGGCGACGCAGCGCATGGGCGGCGGCCAGCGCGCGGTTGGGAGGCGCCCTCAGCCGGCCGTGGCCGGCCGCGCGACGGGGAGCGGCGCGCCGAGCGGCGATGCCTCCTCGTCCGGTTGCGCCGTGGGCAGCAGTGCCGGCGTCCGCTCGGCGATCGGATCAACCGCCGGTTCAGGGGCTGCAGGCGCCGCAGCGTCGTCCGCGCCCGGCGCCGCCGCCGGTCCGACCGCCGGATCGACTGCAGGGTCGGCATCGGTCGCGGTGGTGGGCGTCGCGGCGGCGTGCGTCGTCTCCTCGACGGGGTCAGGCGCGGCCTCTGCCGCTTCGGTCCCCTCGCCCTCGATCGCACGGGCCGGGGCGGTCAGGGTCGCGGCGACCGCCTCGCCGGTCTCGACAGGGACGGCCACGCCGGCCTCCTCCAGCGCCGCGGCGGCTTCGTTGACGTCAGGCGCCGTGGCGATCTCGGTCTCCTCCGGCGTCGCCTGGACCTCGGCTGTGGCGCTGGCGTCGACGGGTGCCGTTTCCGCCGGCGCGACCTGCACGGCATCGGTCGCCGCGGTCTCCGCGGCGGGCGTGTCCTCGGCTGCGTCCTCGGGCGCGGGGCCGGCCACGTCGGGGACGGCGGCGACGTCGACAGTCTCGGTCGTGTCCGTGCCGGCCTCGATGGTCCCGGTCTCGGT
>JBCBPG010000084.1:0-10119 GCA_039820865.1 Pseudomonadota bacterium | reverse complement strand
GCGGTCTTCGGCTGAGGGCCGCACGCGGTGGATGGTGACGTCCCGCTCCCTCCCGCGTTACGGTAGCTTAGAATCGTTGAACAGCCGGCTAACGACCGCCGGGCGCGTTGCGCGGATCGGACGGGCTGCGTTCGCTCAAAACTCACGGTTTTGCGCCTAGAATGACGTGGGAGGGGGCGAGCCCAGCGTGAATCAGCGCCCGCCAACCTGCGTCATCTGCCCTCGTCACTGGTCCTCGTCACCGGGCGGGGGCCTGGCCGGCGAGGCTGGCGAAGGTCTGGCGGAGGACATCGGCTAGGCGGGCGATCGCGGCACCGCGGCCGGCCGAGCGGCGCCAGGCCAGCGCGATCGGACGAGCGACGGGGTGGCCGGCGATCTCGCGGGTGACGACCTCGCTGTCGGAGCGGATCTCGGAGAGGGCGTAGAGGGCGGGCAGGAAGGTCACGCCCATTCCCAGGCCCGCCATGAGGCGAAGCGCGTCGAGGCTGGTGCCCTCGTAGCCCTCGTCGAAACGCGCCCCGAAGCTCTCGCAGAGGCCGCGCACCTGGTCGTGCAGCTGGTAGCCGGCGTCGAGCGACAGGACGTTCAGCCCCGCGAGGTCCTCGCTCCGGATCGTCCCGGCCGCTGCCAGCGCGTGGTCACGCGCGAGGGTCAGGTAGAGCCGCTCGCTGAACAGCGTCTCCGCCTCCAGGTCGGGGCGGGCCAGCGGCGACTGGGTGACGACCACGTCGTGCAGCCCCTCGGCGAGCTGGCGCACCAGCACGCGGGTCGAGGCCTCGCGGATATAGAGCCGGAGGTCGGGCTCGCTCCCGTGCAGCTCGGCCACGACCCGCGGCAGCAGGTAGGGGCCGAGCGTCGGCGTGACGCCGAGGCGGAGCGTGCCGGCGATCTCGCCGCTCTGGCTGTCGATCAGGGCGCCGACGGCATCGAGGATCGCGCGTCCCCGGCCCTCGACCTCGCGCCCGGCCGGCGTCAGCAGCGCGCCCGAGCGGCCCCGCTCGACCAGCCGGCGGCCGAGCGCGTCCTCGAGCCCCTGCACCTGGGCGCTGAGCGAGGGCTGGGTGATGCCCAGCCGGTCGGCCGCGCGGCGGAAGCTGCCCATCTCGGCCACGGCCGAGAGCGCGCGGAGCTGGCGGAGGGTGAGATCGGCAGGGGCTGGCATCGTCGCAGAGGTGGCGCGGCCGTGGCCCCTGTCGAGCCCTGTCGGGTCCTGTCTGGTCCTGTCTGGCCCGGCCGCACGCGATCGCTGCTACTTCGCCGGGATGTGCCCTGGCGTTGGGTCGGGCGCCGGGTCGGCCTTCGGGTCGGCCGTCGGATCGGGTTGCGGCGGCTGCGACGGGATCGGGCCGTCGACCACGACGCCCCGCCGGGCTTCGCGGAGCCGCCCGCCGGCCTCCATGAGGTAGCCCGCCACCGTCGTCAGCATCGTCGAGGCCACGGCGATGTCGGCCCGGATGATCGCCAGCAGATCGGCGCTGTTGATCCGCAACGCCTTGAGCGGCTGGGTGGCCACCATGTCGACGCGCCGCTGCTCGCCCAGCAGCACGGCGAGATCGCCGACCACGCGGTTGGGATCGACGACCGAGAGCGGGCGGTCGCCCTCCTTCCACTCGGGCCAGCGCAGCTCGGCCTGGCCCTTGGCCAGCAGGTAGGCCCCGTCCGGCTGATCGCCGGCATGGAACAGCACGTCTCCCGGCTCGGCCGTGATCCACTGCGCATACAGGGCGAGGAGGCGGAGCTGGCGGCGCTCCAGCTTGGAGAACATGTCGGTCTTCTCCAGCAGCCGCAGCTTCCTGTTGAGCGCGGCGGTCGCGGGGTCGTCCTCGACCGCGTGGACACCGTTGCCGCTGACGATGCAGCCGTCCTCGATCTCGATGAAGACGTCGAAGCTGTCGCGGTGGACGAAGTCCTCCTCCAGGAAGATGAGCGTCGTGTCGGGCAACAGGGCGCGCAGCTGCTGGCGCATGCGCAGCCGCCGATCGCGATCGTCGCTGGCCAGCGCCTGGTCGAGCAGCAGGATGTCCGGCCGCTTGATCGCGGCGCGCACGAAGGAGATGCGCTCATGCGCGACCTGCGGCAGGTTCGAGCCGCCGATCGCGGTGGGCACATCGTAGATCAGCTCGGCCACCGCTGCCTTGAGCCCGGCGTCGAGCAGGATGTCGGCCACGACCTGGCGCAGCTTGTCGCCCTTGGCGCCGGCGTCGAGCGCGATCTTGCCGAAGACGGCGTTCTCCAGGACCGTCAGCCCGCTCGCGACCGTGCAGGGCTTGATCGGCGCGAAGACCTCGCCCGCCATGGCGCGCATCTCGGCCATGCGGGTCTTGCGCAGCATCAGGATCTTGTCGCGGAGCGTGTCGGGGAAGGCCTCGCCCATCTGCTCGGCCGAGAAGCGGAAGGGCACGGTCATCAGGAGCCGCCGTTCCTTGCGCGTCAGCGTCGAGCGTCGGGCCTCCGCCTTGCTTCGGCAGGCGATGTCGTAGAGCCGGGCATAGAGTGCCGCGTCGATGCCGAGATTGCGGAACAGCGTGTGCTCCGAGCCCTCCGGCCCGAAGGTGCGGCCGAGGGTGTCCATCACCGACTGCGCCAGCTTCATCAGGTCCCGCTCGAGGCCGAGGCCCTCGAGCGCGCCCTGGAAGCGGTCGTCCTCGGCCATCGCCTCGGAGGTGATGGTCGCGGTCGGCGTGGCGAAGAGCAGGTTGCCCGCGACCGGCAGGCCGGGGTTGAACGCCTCCTCTTCGAAGCGGTGGACCGCGCGCGAGAGGCCCTTCTGCTGGATCCGCCGCTCGACCTCCGGCCGCAGCTCGACCAGCCGCTGGGCAAGCTCGGGATGCAGCGCCGCGTCGAAGCGGGCGTCGAGGCCGCGCTCGAACAGGTACGTGTCGCTGCCAATCGCCTCGACCAGCTTGAGCCACCACTGGCAGAGCCCCTCGCGGTCCTCGACGCCGGCACGCCCGACATCGAGCCATTCGCCCATGGCGGGATCGGCGCTGTTGCCGGCGCGGCGTGCCTCGGCCACCGCCTCGCGCGCCGCGTCGTCCAGCGCGTCGGGTGCGGGCGGGCTCTGCAGCGCCATCGTGAGGTTGTCGCCGATGGTGCCGGAGAAGAGGTAGGGGCGCGGGCCGGTATGGCCGATGCGCCGCGCGATGACGCCCTGGTGCAGCCCGGCGAGGTCGTGACCCGCGATCGAGATCGTGCCCGAGGCCGGCATGACCTCGCGCGAGATCACCTCGGCAAAGGCGCGCCGCTCGGCGCTCGAGCGCGAGGCGACGGCGACCATGCTGCCGGGCGGGATGTCGACGGTGGCGCCCTGCAGCACCGCGCCGCCGTCGCCGTCGCGCACCACGACGTCGCGCATCTCGATCGGACCGCGCAGGCGCGGGATCTCGGCCGGCTCGCCATGGAACAGCGTCTCGTCGATCATCCCGGGCGGCACGAAGCGCTCGGTCACCACCTGCCAGCGCAGCCCCATGTCCTGGGTCTGGTTGTACCAGGTGAGCAGCTCCTTCCACGGCCCCGAGAGGTCCTTGTAGGCCGCCAGCGCCGCCACCAGCGCACCGACCGTCAGCTCGCCGGTGATCGCGAGATAGCCGCCGATCGAGAAGAAGAAAAAGGGCGTCAGCTGCGTGATGAAGTTGTTGAGGAACTTCATGAAAAACTTCTGGCGGTAGATCCGGTAGCGGATCTGGTAGAGCCGGCCCAGACGGTCCGACACCTCGGCCATGCGCCGCCGCCAGCCCCCCGCCACGCGCAGGTCCTGCGCACCGGCGGCGTTCTCGCCGATCTGCTGGGCCAGCTGGCGCACCTCGCGCACCCGCTCCTTGTTCAGGAAGTTGATGCGCCGCTGCAGCTTGGGGATCAGCCAGCCCTGCAGCGGGATCAGCGCCACGGCGGCGAGGCCCAGCCAGGGGTTCTGCAGGAACAGGAAGGTCACGATGGTCAGCATCATGCCGCCCTGGAAGATCGGCTGGGCTATCAGGTCGCCCATGATCTGGCCCATCGGCTCGGTCTCGGCCGTGACCATCGAGACCAGCTCGCCCTGGCTGGTGCGCCGGAAATGCGGCGTCGGGAAGCGCAGGATCCGGTCGATCAGCTGATAGCGGAAGCGGCGGAGCAGCCGTTCGGCCAGCACGCCCTTCATCGTGTTGACCTGCATCTTCATCAGGCCCTGGGCCAGCACGGCGGCCAGGAACCCGGCACAGAGGATCGCCAGCAGCTCGACCTGGCTGAGCGCGAGGCCCGCGATCTCGCGCGGTGCGTCCCCGCCGCCGATCGCGTCGTTGATGATGCGCTTCGGCAGTTCCAGCGTGAGGTAGAGGAAGGGGAAGGACAGCACCGTGACCAGCAGCAGCAGGAGCTGCTGGCGCTTGGAGTGCCGCCAGATGAAGGCAAAGATCGAGGTGTCCATGGACCGTCTCCGGGGCCGGTTCCGGGCGCCGGGTCGTGGCGCCAGACGATGCATGTAGGCATCGCACGGCGTCGTAACAGTCCCGAGTACACTCACGGGTTTCACTCGCGGACCGAGGGGCGCGCCGCCGGCTGCCCAGCGCATAGGCAGAGGGCGCCCTGTCTTCCGCCCCTGCGGCCACGCAAAGCGGGTTCCAACAGGCGAACTGCACTTTCACTGGACAACCGGAGCGGGCTCTCCCCATGCTGGCCCCATGCCGGCGCGGGGCAGCACAGATTGCCCGCCGACAGGTCGCAGATACGTCACGGGGAGACACTCATGCTCATCGACATCTCGCGCCGCGGGGTGCTGGCCGCCCTCATGGGCGCTGCGCTCGTCACCGCCTCGATGCTCGCCATGCCCGCGCCCGCGCTGGCCGAGACGCCGGCCGACACGCTGGTGGTCGCCGACAAGATCGACGACATCGTCTCGATCGACCCGGCCGAGAGCTTCGAGTTCTCGGGCAACGACATGCTGAACAACGTCTACGACACGCTGATCGAGCTCGACCCCGCCGATCTCGGGCCCCTGGTGCCCGGCATCGCCGAGAGTTGGGAGCTGGCCGACGACGGCGTGACCTACACGTTCAAGATCAAGTCGGGCCTGACCTTCCACTCGGGCAACCCGGTCCGGGCCGAGGACGCGGCCTTCTCGCTCCAGCGCGCGGTCAAGCTGGACAAGACGCCGTCCTTCATCCTGGACCAGTTCGGCTTCACGCCCGAGAACGTCGAGGAGAAGATCAGCTTCGACGGCGACACGCTGACCATCGTCACCGACCAGCCCTACGCGCCCTCGTTCTTCTACAACTGCCTCACCGCCGTCGTCGCCTCGGTCATCGACAAGGAGACGGTGTTGGCCAACGAGGTCGACGGCGATCTCGGCTATGGCTGGCTCAAGACCAACACGGCCGGCGGCGGCGCCTATTCGCTGCGCAGCTTCAAGCCGTCCGAGAACTACATCCTCGAGGCGCATGAGGGCTACTGGCGCGGCACGCCGGCGATGAAGCGGGTCTTCATGCGCCATGTGAGCGAGCCGGCGACCCAGCGCCTGCTGCTGGAGAACGGCGACATCGACGTCGCCCGCACCCTGACCCCCGTCGATATCGAGGGCATCAGCGACAACCCCGACCTGACCGTCACCGACGAGGTGCGCGGGCGGATCATGTACGTCGCGCTCAACCAGAAGGTCGAGCCGCTGAACAACCCGAAGGTCATCGAGGCCTTCAAGTACCTCATCGACTATGAGGGCATGGCCTCGACCTTCCTCAAGGGCCAGTACAAGGTCCACCAGGCGTTCCTGCCGCAGGGCTTCCTGGGCGCGCTGACCGACACGCCCTACGCGCTCGACGTCGACAAGGCCAAGGCGCTGCTGGAGGAGGCCGGCGTCGGGCCCTTCGAGGTCACGATCTTCGTGCGCAACGCCCAGGACCGGCTCGAGATGGCACAGTCCTACCAGAACACGCTGGCCCAGGCCGGCATCACGGCGACGCTGCGCACGGGCACCGGCAAGGAGATCCTGGGCGAGTACCGCGCGCGCAAGCACGAGATCTATCTCGGCGCCTGGGGCCCGGACTATCCCGACCCGCACACCAATGCCGACACCTTTGCCCGCAACCCGGACAATGCGGACGACGCGGGCCTGACCGGCATCCTCGCCTGGCGCAACGCCTGGCCGGCGGACGAGGTCGAGGCCATGACCGACGCGGCCGTGCTGGAGAAGGACACCGACAAGCGCGCCTCGATGTACCTGGAGATCCAGCGTCTCCACCAGCAGACCTCGCCCTTCGCGCCGATGTTCCAGCTGATCGAGCAGGTCGCCACGCGCAACAACGTCAAGGGCTTCGCCGCAGGCGGCTCGATCCACTCGGTCTTCTACTGGCCGGTCACCAAGGACTGAGCCGTGACACAGGCGCCCCCGCCGCGGGGGCGCCCCTTACGACCCCACCCCGCCCGGAGCCCGATCATGAGCACGCCGCCGGCGATCGCCGCCAGAGCGCCGAGCGAGCCGAGCCGGGCGCTCAGCATCCTGCGCAAGACGCTGTCCCTTGTCGGCACGCTGGCGCTGACCTTCCTCGGCCTCCTGGCCATCACCTTCGTCATCGGGCGGGTGATCCCGATCGACCCGGTGCTGGCGGTGCTGGGCGAGCGGGCGACGCAGGAGCAGTACGAGACCGCGCGCGAGGCGATGGGGCTGAACGACCCGGTCTGGTGGCAGTTCGTGCTCTATGTCCGCGATGCGCTGCAGGGCGATTTCGGCACCTCGCTGCTGACCGCCCGCCCGGTGATCGAGGACGTCGCCCGCGTCTTCCCCGCCACGCTCGAGCTCGCCACCATCGCCACGCTGATCGGCGTGGCGCTCGGCATCCCCGCGGGCGTGCTGGCAGCCGTCCGTCCCGGCAGCTGGATCGACCAGGTGGTCCGCGTGCTCGGCCTCATCGGCTATTCGATCCCGGTCTTCTGGCTGGGGCTGATGGCGCTGCTGCTGTTTTATGGCGAGCTCGGCTGGACCGGCGGACCCGGCCGGCTCGATACCGTCTACGAGTTCCAGTACGAGCTCGACGTCGTGCCGGTGACGGGCGCGATCCTGATCGACACCGCGCTGGCCGGGGCCTGGGACATCTGGGCCAACGCGCTCAGCCACGTGATCCTGCCGGCCGCGGTGCTGGGGTATTACTCGACCGCCTACATCTCCCGCATGACCCGGTCGTTCATGATCGACCAGCTGGGCCAGGAGTATGTGACCACCGCCCGGGTCAAGGGCATGCCGGAATGGCGGGTCGTCTGGGTCCATGCGCTCGGCAATGTCTGGGTGCCGCTGATCACGGTGATCGCGCTGACCTATGCCTACCTGCTCGAAGGCTCGGTCCTGACCGAGACGGTCTTCGCCTGGCCGGGCCTCGGCCTCTACATCACCAACGCGCTGTTCTCGGCCGACCTCGCCGCCGTGATGGGCGGGACGGTGGTCGTGGGCGCGACCTTCATCTTCCTCAACATGATCTCGGACGTGCTCTACGGCTTCGTCGATCCGAGAGCGCGTGCATGACGGTCGAGACCCACGGGACCGCGGCCCCGCTGCAGGGCTGGCGCGCCTGGCTGATGGACCCGGTCCCGCGCTCGGCCATGCAGGCGCGGCTGGGGCAGGCATGGCTCGGCTGGCTGCGGTTTCGCGGCAACCCGCTGGCGATGATTGGGCTGTCGATCATCCTGGTGCTGCTGGTCACCGCCGCCGCCGCGCCGCTGATCGCCACGCATGACCCCTATGCCCAGGACCTGGCGGGCCGGCTGCAGCCACCGTTCTCGCCCGGCCACCTGCTCGGCACCGACGAGTTCGGGCGCGACATCTTCAGCCGCATCGTCCACGGCGCGCAGATCACCCTCTACATCGTCGCGCTGGTGACCGTGACGGCCCCGGTCTTCGGGCTGATCGTCGGCACGGTGGCAGGCTATTTTGGCGGCCTGGTCGACGGCCTGCTGATGCGGCTCACGGACATCTTCCTCGCCTTCCCGCGGCTGATCCTGGCACTGGCCTTTGTCGCGGCGCTCGGCCCGGGGATCGAGAACGCCGTCTTCGCGATCGCGCTGACCGCCTGGCCGCCCTATGCCCGCGTCGCCCGCGCCGAGACGCTGACCGTCCGCGGTGCCGACTACATCGCCGCGATCCGCCTGCAGGGCGCGGGCTCGGGGCGCATCATCGTGGGCCACGTGGCGCCGATGTGCCTGCCCTCGGTCATCATCCGGGTGACCCTCGACATGGCGGGCATCATCCTGACGGCCGCGGGCCTCGGCTTCCTCGGCCTCGGCGCCCAGCCGCCGCTGCCGGAATGGGGGCTGATGATCTCGTCGGGCCGCAAGTTCCTGTTCGAGCAGTGGTGGGTCGCGACCATGCCGGGCCTCGCCATCTTCATCGTCTCGCTCGGCTTCAACCTGCTGGGCGACGGCCTCCGCGACGTGCTGGACCCCAAGGGGACGGGCAGATGAGCCTGCTCGAGATCGACGATCTGCGCGTGACCTTCGACACGCCCGCCGGGGCGGTCGAGGCGGTGCGCGGCGTGTCCTTCACGCTGGGGCGCGAGCGGCTGGGGATCGTGGGCGAGAGCGGGTCGGGCAAGACGATGACCGGGCGCTCGGTGCTGCGGCTGATCCGGCCGCCGGGGCGGATCGAGGCGGCGGCGATGCGCTTCGACGGGGTCGACCTCATCCGCGCGTCCGAGCGCGAGATGCGTGGCTTGCGCGGCCGGCGGATCGCGATGGTCATGCAGGACCCGAAGTTCTCGCTCAATCCGGTGATGAAGGTGGGGCGCCAGCTGACCGAGGGGCTGAGGCTGCGCGACGGGCTCTCGGCGCGCGAGGCGCGCATCAAGGCCGAGGCCGCGCTCGAGGCCGTGCAGATCCGCGATACCGCCCGCGTGTTCGACGCCTATCCGCACGAGCTCTCGGGCGGCATGGGCCAGCGGGTGATGATCGCCATGATGCTGATCCCCGAGCCGGACCTGCTGATCGCCGACGAGCCTACCTCGGCGCTGGACGTCACCGTGCAGGCCGAGGTGATGCGCATCCTCGACGACCTGGTGCGCGAGCGGGGGATGGGGCTGATCTTCATCAGCCACGACCTGCCGCTGGTCGGCCGCTTCTGCGACCGCATCCTGGTGATGTATCGCGGCCGCGTGGTCGAGACGGTCGAGGCCGGGCAACTCGACCATGCCCGCCATCCCTATACGCAGGGGCTGATGAACTGCCTGCCGCGGATCGGCGGCGATCACGGCCCCCTGCCCGCGCTTACCCGCGACGCGGCCTGGGCGGAAGGCTGAGATGGCGCTGATCGAGATCGAGGACCTCGAGGTCACCTTCGCGGTCAAGGGGCACATGGTGCGGGCGGTGCGCGGCGTCTCGATGGCGGTCGAGGCGCGCTCGGCGCTCGGCATCGTGGGCGAGAGCGGGTCGGGCAAGTCGACGGTGCTGCGCGCGATCTGCGGGCTGGCGCCGGTGACGGGCGGCGCGATCCGGATCGGCGGCGAGACGCTGGGGCGGCGGCGCGACCGGGCCTTTGCGCGGCGGGTGCAGATGGTCTTCCAGGACCCCTATGCCTCGCTGCATCCGCGCCACACGATCGACCGCACGCTGGGCGAGCCGCTGACGGTGCACGGCCTTGCCTCGGGTGACGAGCGGGGGCGGCGGATCGTGCGGGCGCTGGAGGATGTAGGCCTCGATCCGGCCTTCCGCTTCCGCTACCCGCACCAGCTTTCGGGCGGACAGCGCCAGCGGGTGGCCGTGGCGCGCGCACTGATGCTGGAGCCTGAGATCCTGCTGCTGGACGAGCCGACCTCGGCGCTCGACGCCTCGGTCCAGTCGGAGGTGCTGAACCTGCTCTCGGCGCTGCGCGCGGCGCGGGCGCTGACCTATGTGATGGTCAGCCACGACCTGGCGGTGATCGACCACATGACCGAGGCGACGGTGGTGATGCGCGAGGGCGGCGTGGTCGAGCGGCTGGAGCGCGCCGACCTCGCCGCCGGGCGGATGGCCCAGGCCTATACCCGCGAGCTCTTCGCCGCCTCGATCATGCACGTCCCCGACTGAGGGCAGCGGTCAGGCGCGGATCGGGCGGCGGGCATGGGCCAGCCCCGCCGCAGCGTCCGTTCCGGGTCCGGTGCTGGCGTCGGCATTCAGGGCGGGCGTGGC
>JBCBPG010000083.1:0-10120 GCA_039820865.1 Pseudomonadota bacterium | reverse complement strand
CCGCTGTGCGCGAAGATAGCCGGACCGGACGTCTGCAGCATCGACCCCGGCAGGCATGGCGCGCAGCAGGAACTCGCCCGTGTCGCCGAGACGCTGCATCAGGGTTCGCCACCGCACAGCATCGGCCTCGACGGCCTCGACGAGCGTCGCCTGGTCGATGAAGCCCTGGCCGAATCGTGCCGGGATGACCGGACCCTCGCCAAGCGCCGCGCAGAGGATCGCGTGGTGGGCCAGCGCCAGCTGCTCCGCCTCGGCCGCCGTTTCCACGGGGCGTTCGAGGGGGCTTGCGAGCACACTCAGCCCCGCGCTCTCGAAGATCGCCGCGGATGTGGTGGCCGGGCGCTCCGCCGCGACGCCGTGCAGGATCCAGCCCGCCCGCATCACGATGCTGCCCCCGCCGCTGCGCAATCGCGGCCGACGAGGCGCATCGCCAGGAGGCCCGGTGCCGCGTCGTCGCCCGAGACGATCGCGCTGAACGGCCCGCGCGTCGCGCTGGCGAACTCGGCCGCCGACGCCATGTCCGACCGGGTCGCCTGGCGCAGCAGGTGGCGGCGGAGCGCGGGGCCGATGCCGAGGCCCAGCCTGCTGCCACCCGGCTGTCCCCCGGCGCCTGCCGTGCGCAGAAGGCGGATGGCACGGAAGCTCACCGCCGGCAGCGGGCCCGCGACCCGCAGATGCAGCGCCCCGCCCGTTTCCGCATCCAGCGCTTCCAGGCACGCGTCCAGCGTCTCAGCGGGCGCGACGGCACCGGCCGGTGTCAGCACGGCGGCCGCGAAGACATCCGCGATCTCCGGGGCCGGCAGGACGGCGATGTCAAGCCCGGCCTCGGCCAGTCGCGCCGCGCAGAGGGCGCCAAGGCGGCGCCGCTCGTCCTCCGCCCGCGCCGCGGCGTGGCGAAGCGACCCCGGTTGGCCGGCGGCGAGGCGCCCGAGTGTCGCCGCGGGATCCCAGGTCACGCCGATCTGGTACTCTTGGCGACCGGCCAGCGCGTCGATCGCCGCGGCGATCGGTCCCGCATTGGCGGCGACGAGCGCCGCGAGCTCCTCTTCCGCACAGGGCGCGATGTCGTGCTCCGCGGGCAGCACGGTCCCGGCCGCCGCGAGGCGTTCAAGCGTGGCGCGGTGGCGGACGAGCTCCCGCAATGCCTTCGCGCGCTGCCGCGGCCGGGGCGACGGGTCGGCGAAGGCGGCCAGCCCGCCGGCCTCGATGACATGGAGTGCGGTCTCTCTCGCCCCGTTTGCCGGCACGCCCTGCCGGTGCCCGCTGGCGCGCTGCACGGCCACGAGGCGGAGCGCGCCGGTCATGGCCCGCCCCCGTCGCCTGGCGACGCCTGCGCCAGACGGTCCATCAGGGCCTCCTCCTCGGCCTCGAACGTCTCCTCGTCGATCTCGCCGCGGTCGAGCAGTGTCTCGAGACGCTCCAGTTCCGCCCGGATCGCGGCCGGATCGGTGAACTCGCGCCGGGCGTGGTCATGGATGCTGCGCGCGATCCAGAGCGGTGCGCGGACAGGCAGCGTCAGCAGCGCGAACAGCATCTCAGGTCACCGGTGTCCGTTGGTTGTCGAGCGAGAGACGGAGATCGACGAAGGCGTAGAGCGGTGCGGGCCCGACCAGGCGGATTGCCGGCGGCGCATCGGCCGTCGCCCCTTCGTCGGCGGGCCCCGAGGCGGGGGCGACGGGCGCGGCATCGCCGCCGATCTGGCGCGCGATCTCCTGGATGACGTCGTCGAGCGACGGCTCCCGTGAGCGGTCGAGCCGGATCTCCGCCCTGAGCACCTGCTCGTCGCTCTCCGGCGCCCGCAGCACCAGGTCGTCGACCGCCGGCCGCAGTCCTGCGAGGATCGCCTTTTCCAGCCGCCGACGCTCGGTCGCGACCGCATCCCCGACATGGCGCCCGAAGGTCATCGCCGTCGCGCGCGTGACCCCCGGCTGGCGCGAGAGGCGATCGCGCTCGCGCCTCAGGTCGGGCCGTGCCGCCATTGCGCGTCCGACCAGGCGCTCCCGGGTGAGGCGGACGCTCAGTCCGTAGGCGCGCTGCCCCTCCATCGTCTCCAGCAGGCGGGCGATCCGCGCGGCCTCCGGCCGGATGGCCTCCCGCAGCGCCGGTTCGTCGTCGGCGATCGTGCCGAACCGCATCGGCAGCACCGTGGCATGTGCGCCGACCACCTCGAGCAGCCGGGTATGGGCGCGCATGTAGCGCCGTCGCTGCGGCACGCTGGTCCTGGTCGTGCGACTTGCGATGACCTGGCAGACATCGCTCCCGATCAGGACGGGAGGCGGGTCGTCCGGCAGTGCCGGCAGCGGCTCAGGCGGCAGGGATACGTCGCTGGCGACGAGACCGAAGCAGTAGAGTCCACCCATTACCGCGCACCATCCGCGACGGCCTGTTGCGCCTCGAGCGCCGCGAGGCGCTGCTCGAGCGCGCTCAGCTCGCCGCCCTGCGCGGGGCTCAGCATCGGATCGTGCTCCCACCAGTTGATGCCCATCTCCAGCGCCTTGTCGACGGTGGTGACGAGCAGCCGCACCTTGATCGTGAGCAGTTCGACCCCCGCGATCGCGACGGTGATGTCGCCGGCGACAACCACTCCCTTCTCGAGCACCCGTTCGAGGATATCGGCGAGGCCATCGCGGCCGCCCGGTCCCAGATGGTCCATCCTTACCCAGCGACCTCCCTGCCAGTCCGATCTTCCCGGAAGGCGCGGGCAGCGCGCGAGAAACCCGTCATGCTGCCGCTCGCATCGATCTCGGCGACGAAAGTCGCGATGAGATCGTTGCGTCCGATCCGGGCCTTGGTCTCGAGCAGATCGACCGTGATCCGCCACCCCTCCTCCGTCGCGTCGCAGCCGGACACCTGGTCCACGGCCAGCCCGGTCATGGCCGAAAGCTCCCGGCGCGCGGCGATGACCGCCTCGGACAGCGTCACGCCGCCGTTGCGTCGCTCGGCCACCACATGCGCCGGTCTTGTGGCGTCGCCTTCCTGGGGCGTTGCGAGGGTCACGCGACCGCTCCCGCCCCGGCCGTCCGGGCCGGCCGGCCCTCCGGTCGAGGTGCCGGCATCGCCCCTGACGGACCGAGCAGGTCGTCGCAGAACGCTGTGAACGTCCGGTCGCCCTCCTGCGGCATGCATCCCGACGCCGCGACCATCCTGGCGAGCATGATCGCGGGGCGGAGGGAGCCGCGCCGCGCGCCCGGCGGACCCGCCGACAGCCGATCGCGGACGAGATCCACGATCAGTGCTGCGGCATCGTCGTCCAGCCCGCTTCGGGCCGCCACGACCGCGGTCTCGAACGCGGCGCTGGGCGGCGGCATCCGGAGGTGCACAAGTCTGTCCGACAGCGCATCGGCCGGCGCATTGGTGCCTGCGTAGTCGGAGGGATTGCCGGTGAGGATCACGGCGAAGCCTTCGGTGGCAACGACGCTCCGCTCACCACGCGCGAGCGAGGCGACGGGGACCCGGCCGTCTTCAAGGGCCCAGAGCAGGGCGGTATGGGCGGGCGGCGGCGCCCGCGTGTACTCGTCGAAGACCAGGGTCGTGCCCTCGCTCATCGCCGTCAGCAGTGGCCCATCGGTCCACGACACGCGGCTGACCTCCCGCGTCTTGAGGACGCTGTGCACGAAGCGGTCACGGGTGCGGTGGACCTCCGTCCCGATCTCGCGGCCGACGAGGTCTTCGCTGGTCATGGCGGGGTCGCCGGCGACAAGCGTCTCGCCTCGCCCGCGACAGGCTGCGATCTGGCGGGCCAGCGTGGTCTTGCCGGAGCCCGCCTCGCCCACCAGCGCCACCGCCAGCCCGGCATCGAGATAGGCCATCGCGCGGGCCGCTATGCCGACCGGTCCGTCGTCCCGCTCGAGAAGCGCTGGCTCGGCGGCAGGGTCTTCGGCGCCACCTGTGGTCCGGTCGGGAATCGTTGGATTGTAAGCGTTCACTCTCATGGACCTTCTGTCTCATGATCGTCGTTGCTGGCGGGTTAAGGCGAACGGGCGTCGGCGTGCGTGGTACCCGGGGGCGCGCGCGATCCGCCGGGCCCGGACGTCGCGGCGGCCGTTTGATCACGCAGAGCCTTGCCCAGCGATCCGCGTGAGAGCGAGGCGACGACGTCGATGCGCACTGGTCGTTCCGCCGCCGGCAGCGCCGTTTCGCAGTAGCGCCGGATCCGCGTTGCCAGTGCCTCCGCGTCCGGCCCCGTTGCCTCGCGGCTCATCACGGGTTCGACGAACGCTCGCAGCCGTGGCGGCTCAACGGTATCGTCAAGTGTCACGACAGTCTCGCCAACGCCCGGCACCGAGGCGATGCGCCCGGCGACTGCACTGGTGTCGACATTGGTGCCCGCCACGGTGACGATTCCATCGTGTCGACCGAGAACGTCGAAGCCTTGCCCCCTCCGGCGCAGGCGGTCTGGGGGAGCGATGGGCCGGCCCGCGCTGTCGACGAGTTCCGTGCCATCGCCCGCCCAGGCACGATGGCCGAGGAGGGCGAAGGAGCCGGGTGCCCGACGCCATCCGATCCCCGCCGTCTCCGTCGCGCCGTAGAGATCGATGACCTCGATCCCGGCCTCTGCCGCCTGCGACCAGCCGGTGTCCTTAAGTGGCGATCCCGACGACAGGCAGCGCAGGGGCCGATCGATGCCCGCCGCTATGGCCGCGACGCTGCCGTCAGCAAGCCGGTTCGGTGTGGTGACTACCTGGTCCGCTGCCCGGCGCATCGCCCGGCTGACCTCGCCCCCCGCGGGACTGCCCGCCGGCGCAATCACGGGACGCGCCGTCAGCCGGGGGGCCAGCACCGTGAAGAGAAAGCCATAGAGGTGATGCGGGGCGACCATGGCAACGACCGGCCCCTCGCCGCCGCCGATCTCGGGAAGCCTCGCTTCGGCAACAAGATCACCGATGGCGTGGGACGATCGCTGCTGGCGTCCGCTCGTACCCGAGCTGCGAAAGCTCAGCTGCCGGATGCGCGGCGCACCATGCATCACGATATCGATCCACCCGCCCAGTCGCGGCTCTACCGAAAGGTAGTCGTCGAGGCCGAGCGACGTGAGGCCGAAGAACTCGCCCACCCGCGTGGCGCTCCCCAGGAGAGCGATGCTGTCTTCACCGATTCCACGCTCGTCGAGGTAGGTGTCGTCCCTCCATGCAGCGGGCGGAAGCCCGATCGTCGCTCCCGTCTCGTCCGTCACCATCGCCGTGCCGACGCCCGCAAACCGGCGCCGGCGCCGTTCATCCGAGATCAGCGCGGCGACGACACGGAAGACGTCTTCACGCTCAAGGACAGCGAGCGTCTCCGCGCCAGCCTCACCCATCAGCCGTCGAGTTCCATGAGCAGTTCGCCGACGATCGATCTGAACTGGCGGCGCGCGACCCCGGCGCGCGCCCTCAGGGCAAGCGCGTGTGCGGCCATGTCGGCCAGCGACAGCGCGTGATCGTCAGGCGCAACGTCGATCACCACGCAATCGGCGGCGTCGTAGCTCTCAAGGCTGTCCAGGACCTCGCCGAAGCTGGGGCACGTCCAGGCGTCGCACATGCCCCTCTCGTTCACCGACTTTGCATGCATGTCGACCCGCACGATGAAGCCGCCATCGGTGGTCCGGTAGACGTTGATCTCGAACCAGTTCTGCGTACCGGCGACATAGCTGGTCGCCATGCAGAGCTCGCTGCCCGAGAAGGCAAGCGGCCGCTTGCCGTGGCGCTCGAGAAGGAAGTCCTCCACCTCGCCGCCAAGGGCTGCCGTGGTCGGCTCGTCGCCGCGCATGCGCTCCGCGAGCGCGCTCTGGGTGCTCATCATCATCTCAGTGCCCTTCCTCAGTGATCGTCATCAGCCCGGCACGGGCGATGAGCCCGCGATAAGCCGCGCGCGCCACGCGAGCGCGTGCGGCGTCTTCCGTATCGGCATGGCCACGGGTCGGGTCGTGGGTGCCGATGCATGCCGCCAGTGGCTCGCCGACCTGCGCGAGCGCGGCCGTGAAGACCGGCCAGGCATCCCCCGGGCTCCGACCATCACCTGCGCTTCCGGCCTGGTCCGGCGCCTCTTGAGGCTCGTACGATGCGGCAAAGCCGATCTGGGGTGCCGCGCTTGCGAAGATCCTCAGGCGGTGACGCCCGCGATCAGCATCCTCGATCGCCGCGTCGATCAGGACGGCCGCCTCGAGCACCAGTGGTCTCTGTCCGTCCCGCCGGAAACGAAGCAGGGGAAGGCCAGGTGCCGACGGAGGAACTGCGGGGAGGGACGTCTCGGCCGCCCCCGGCGCTGGCGGCACATCTTCGACCCCGCAAGCAAACCGTTCCTCGGGCTCCCCGAACGCCGGTTCGGCACCTGCCCCGTGAGCCCCTGGCATCCCGGGCGCCGGGCGGCCGGCACGGTGGGCGGCATAGATCGCCCTCAGCGCCGGCGCGACCCGGACGGTGACCCCGACACCGGACGGCGTCGCCACCGGTTCAGACCCGCTTGACGAAGATCCAGCAGCTCTGCCCGTCCGGCTGGCTCTTCAGGTGGATCTTCACGCCGACACGCTCCATCTTGTAATCGAACTCGTAGTCGAACATCGTATCGACCGAGCCGCTACGGCGGAATTTCATGAATTCGCCGTGAAAGCGCTTGCCCTTGGCGCAGGGGGCGATGTCGTTGAAGAAGTTCTTGCCCGCTACTTCGCTGGGATCCCGCTTCGCGATGTAAGCTTCCGCGGCGTTGTACTTGAGTATCGAGCCTCGGCGATCCAGAAGGATTGCGCCGAAGGGCAGGCTCTCGGCCCTTTCCGGCTCACGCTGGAGGATGTTGTCGATATCGCTGCTGCCGAAGGGAAGGATTTCCATGGCGCTGTCCTTTCGATGGTTCTGGCGTTACGCTGGATCGCTGCCGGCGCCGCCGAGCATGACCTTGTGGACGCGATCGACGGGAGGCTTGCGCTTGTCGCCGTCGGGGCGGCCGGCACTGGCGACCCAGCGATAGTCAATGTCGCCGAGGCTGACCGTGCAGTGGGGCACCGCCTCGAAGCGGTTCTCGGCCAGGAAGCGCAGATCGTCGGCGTCCATCTCGTCCGCCTCGTCCATCGAGGCGAGCATGGTCACCTGGTCGATCTCGGCGTCGATCCGCAGCTTCTCGGTATCGGCGATGATCTCGGCCGCGGCCGCGAGGACCCATTCCGGGTACTCGCCACGGACGAGGAGGCGCAGTTCGTCAAAGGTAAATTCGTACCTCTCGCCCTGCTTTGTCAGTAGACCCGATTGCGTCATGTCCGTCCTCCAAGAAACCGTTCGGCCATGCCCCGTCGTGCAGGGATCGCCCGGCCACGACATTCGAGAAGAGGCGTCAACATTTCGTTGCAGGCCGGAAGTTTTGTTTTGGAGCGGCGGAAGTCTCTGTTCAGGAAACCATAAGGAAGAGGCGCGTAGATGGCGTGGCTTCCACGGGAGGATTCATGAGCGTTGAGACAACTGAGGATGCCGGAAACCGGCTCTGGCATGAGCTGGGCGGTGAGGTGGTTGGCCGGCTCGCCGATGCCGCGCTCGAATGCTGTCTCATCATCGATGGCCGGGGCGCGGTGCGCTGGGCGAGCAGCGGGCTCTGCCGCCGGCTGGATTGCACGCTCCCGTCGCTGCTCGGCCATGGCGCCGACAAGGTGATCGCCGACCTGTCGCCCGACCTCACGCAGGCCGACATCGACGCGCTCCTGGCCGGCGGCAACAGGGTGCTGACCACGTCGGGCGCGCAGGGCGGCCGGGTCGCGCTGCAGGCCTACCTGCAGGAGGTCAGCGGCGCGGTCCCGGAGGAGAGCTTCAAGGTCCTGATTCTCTTCGACGTCACCACGCTGATCGAGCAGCTCTCGACCGCCGAGCGCGCGCGCGCGGCGATCGAGCACCGGCTGAACTACGACGTCGAGACGGGGCTGCCGAACGAGCGGCGGCTGATGGAGGTGCTGCACGCCGCGCTGCGCCGCCCGGAAGATGCCGGCGCCCCGCGCGAGGCTGTCGGGTTGATGCTGGTCGAGGTGCTCGATTTCGACCAGATCCTCGACATCTACGGCACCGATATCGGCAACGAGGTGATCCAGGAACTCGTCGCCGCCGTCAGCTGCGTGCTCGACAGCGATACCTTCACCGCGCGCACACGCCAGAACGAGTTCGCCGTGCTGCTGCCCCGGGTGACCTCGACCCAGGCGCTCGTCACGACGGCCGAGAACCTCGTCGGCCAACTCGCCTTCGAGGTCGAGACGGGTACCGGGGACTGCCGCGTCTCCAGCGTCCTCTCGGTGTCGCAGATGCTGCCGGGTGCGGGGAGCGCCGATCAGATCCTCAACAACGCCCGTATCGCGATGAGCTTTCGTGAGCTGCCGCGCCGCGCCGGCCAGGTCCGGCTGTACGAGCCCGAGATGCGCGCGGCACTCGAGGCGCGCAGTCGTACCTACAACGAGCTCTTCGCCGCGATCGGACGTGACGAGATCGTACCGTTCTTTCAGCCCCAGGTCCGCCTGTCGGATCGCACGGTCGTCGGCTTCGAGGTGCTCGTGCGCTGGCGTCACCCCGAGCAGGGCCTCGTCCCGCCGGGGCTCTTCCTCGAGATCGCCGAGGAAACCGGCCTGCTGCCCCAGATCGACAGCATCGTCATGCACAAGGCGCTCCAGTGCCTCGCGACCTGGCATGCGGACGGCTTCCCCGACGCGCGCATCTCGTTGAACTGCACAGGCGATTCGCTCCGGGACGAGAACTATGTCGACGTGCTGCTGCAGGAGATGGACAGGAACGGCCTCTCACCCCGGCACGTGGCCATCGAGATCCTGGAGAACGTCCTCTTCGGCGACGAGACCGACATCGCGCGGATCACGCTCAAGGACCTGCGCGACCGCGGCTTCTACCTGGAGATCGACGACTTCGGCACGGGGCAGGCGTCGATCTCTCACCTGATCACGCTCAACGCGAACGCGGTGAAGCTCGACCGGTCGCTCATCCGCAACATCGAAACCGACAATGCCAGCCGGCTTGTCGTCGAGGCGACCCTCGCGCTGTCGCGCAATCTCGGCCTTGCGACCCTGGCAGAGGGGACCGAGACCGAGGAGCAGATGGCGCTGCTCGAAAATCTTGGATGCGACTATGCGCAGGGTTTCGGAATCGCGAAGCCGATGCCTTTCGAGGACTGCTCCGCCTGGTTGCATCGCCATGCCCCGCGCCAACCCGATGAGGCGCGTGCGACCGGAGGCTGACGCCGTGCCGGGCATGATGCCTGCAGTCCGCGAGGGAGGTCCTCGTGACCCATGATGCCCGGGCCCTGTCGGATGGGCGGTCTGCCGGCAGCGCCGGGGCTCGCGGCGACGCATCGGCAAGCCCTGCGCCGCGTTTCGTCACCGTTGGACCGGCCGGTATCGGGATCGATGACGCCATGGAGATCGTTCGGGGCGTCGCCGTCCCTCTCCTCGACGACGCCGTGCGAGACCGGATCGCCGCGGCGGAGGCCCGTCTGAGGGCGCTGATCGCCCGCGGCGCTGGTCTGTATGGGGTCACCACCGGGTTCGGACCGCTCGCAGGCCGCGATGTTCCGGCCGAGGCAGAGGCTGCCCTTCAGACCGGGCTGATCCACCATCTCGCGACGGGCGTCGGGCCGCTTCTCGACTGGGAGAGGGCGCGGGCGGTCGTTCTCGCCCGGCTGCTGGCACTGGCGCGCGGACAATCCGGCGTTACGGCTGAGGTGGTTTCTCGTCTCCTCGCCCTGCTGGCCTCGCCTTTTGCCCCGGCCCTGCCCGCCCGTGGCACGGTCGGCGCCAGCGGCGATCTCACGCCGCTCGCCCATCTCGCGCTCGTCCTGATGGGTAAGGGCAACGTGATCGACCGCGAGGGCTGCGCCATGCCGGCCGGACCGGCCCTTGCGACGCTCCGCCTGGAACCCCTTCGTCCCACGGCGCGCGACGGGCTCGCGCTGGTGAACGGCACCGCCGCGATGACCGGTGTGGCGATCGTCAACCAGCACAGGGTCGAGCGCCTGATCGACTGGGTCGAGGCCCTGTCGGTCGCGATGGCCGAGGTGATGGGTGGCCGGCTCGAAGCCTGGGACGGTGCCCTCGGCGCCGCGCGCCCCCATCCCGGACAGGAGGCCGCGCATGCGGCGCTCGGACGCCGTGTGGCGGGTTCGCGGCGCATGG
>JBCBPG010000082.1:0-10257 GCA_039820865.1 Pseudomonadota bacterium | reverse complement strand
GTCGAAGGGATCCCTTCGACCACGCTCGACCAGAAGCCCCCGCGGCTTCTCCCCAGCCAAGACCCCCCTCAAAACCGGCGCCACCGCCAGGCCGAACAGGAAACCGCCCGCCCCCGGGAGACCCCGCAAGACTCATCGCGGCGACCAGCCGCGATTCCGCCGAGCAGGCCTCAGCCGTGGTCGCGGGCGCCGAAGATGGCCGAGCCTACGCGGACGCAGGTGGCGCCGAGGCGGACGGCCTCCTCGAAATCGCCGCTCATGCCCATCGACAGGCCGTCGAGGCCGTTGCGCTCGGCCAGCCTGGCGAGGAGCGCGAAGTGCAGCGAGGGCGCCTCGTCGACGGGCGGGATGCACATGAGGCCCCGCAGGTCGAGGCCGAGCCCGCGGCAGTCGGCGACGAAAGCATCGGTCTCGCCGGGCAGGATGCCGGCCTTCTGGGGCTCCTCGCCCGTGTTGACCTGGGCATAGACGGGCAGGCCGCGGCCGGTCTCCTCGAAGAGCTCGGCCAGCTTCTTCGCCAGCTTCGGCCGGTCGACCGACTGGATGACGTCGAAGAGCTCGACCGCCTGGCGCGCCTTGTTGGTCTGCAGCGGGCCGATCAGGTGCAGCGTCAGCCCCGGGTAGCGTTCGCGCCAGCCGGGCCACTTGCCGGCCGCCTCCTGCACCCGGTTCTCGCCGAAGACGCGGTGGCCGGCGTCGAGCACCGCCTCCACGCGCTCGGGCGGCTGGACCTTGGAGACGGCGACCAGCTCGACGGCGGCCGGGTCGCGGCCGGCCTCGCACGCGGCGGCGTCGATGCGGGTGCGGATCTCGGCGAGGCTCACGACGCCTGCCCCGCGATCGCCGCCGTCTCGTCCAGCATCTCGGGGTACCAGCGCTCGATGGCGGGCAGGAACTCGGCACGGATGCGCGCGACCTGGGGCGGCGTCAGCTCGTCGCGCCAGCTGCCGGCCTGGCCGCGGGCGAAGAAGGCGGGCATGTGGTCGGGGCGCTCGATGAAGCCCTTCTCGCGCTCCTGGTCCTTCATCTTCTCGAAGGCCGTCGCCTCGATCGCCCGGGCCAGCGCCGCGGGGTCGACCTTCTGCTGCAGGAAGGCGAGCAGGCGGCGGAACGTCGCCTCGGTCGCGCCGATCATGTCCTCGTAGCGGATGACGTGGTGGTGCAGGCCCTCAGCGCCCGTCCAACTCGCGATATGGTCGTCCCAGCGGCCGTGCACCTCGAACATCTTCGCCCGGGTCATCATCGTGGCCTGCCGGTCGGCCATGGCCTCGATCGCGCCGTCTGGATCGGTGCCCAGGTGGCGCGCATAGGACTGCGCCACGTCGAAGGGGTTGCGGATCACGTAGATCGCGCCGGCCGTCAGCGCGGGCGGGATCAGCGGCAGCCTGCCCACCCGGTCGATCCGGCAGTGCGTCTTGACGAAATGGCTGCCGGGCTTGGAGAGGGCGATCAGGCGCAGCGCCTTCTGGCGCACCTGCACCCAGTCCTCGAGCCCGGTCGCCTGGAAGGGGCTGCGGCCCGAGGCACGCTCGTAGAAGTCGATGCGCACGTCGCCGGTGGTGAACTGGCGCAGGTGGTTGATGTCGGGCGCCTGGCCGGGGGGGAAGAAGTAGGTGGCCAGGAACGAGCGGAGCCAGGTGTTGCCCGACTTGGGATAGGAGGCGATCCAGACGATGCGCCGGGCGTCGGTCGGGGGGGCGCTCATGCGGCATATCCTCGGGCGTCGAGGGCGCGGCGGTTGGCGGCGATGAAGCCGTCCGCCAGGCCCGGGTCGAGGCGCTCGCGCCACTGGCCGGCCTTGCCCTGGTTGAAGAAGCTGACGCCGTTGGCGCTCTGCTCGACAAAGCCGGTGGTCTCCTCCTGCGCCTTGAGCTCGCCGAAGGAGGAGAAGCGGACCGCGCGCGCGAGGCGCTCGTCCTCGACCGGCAGGCCCAGATGGCGGAGCGCACGGGCGAAGCCGGTGGCGGGATCGTCGAGCAGGTCCTCGTAGCGCAGCGTCAGGACGGGAAAGTCGCGCGGCCGCGTCCAGGAGCGGACATGGGTGGCCCAGGCGCCGAGATATTGCGGCACGCTGCCCCGGTCGCCGGTGATGACATGGTCGTCGCGCTGGATCGCCTCGACCACGTGCTCGACCGTCATGGCGTAGTGGCGGGCGTAGGAGAGCGCCATGTCGAGGGGGTGGCGCACGATGTAGATCGCGGCGCGGGTGACGGCGGCGGGGACAAGCTCGGTCCCGAAGGCGGTGGTGCGCGCGTTGTGGGTCTTGACGAGGTTCACGTCGGCGCGGTTGGCGGTGATGGCGGCGAGGACCCGGGGCCGCAGGGCCAGGCAGGCACGGTGGTCGGCCGGGTCGATCGGGCGCTTGGCGACACGGGCATAGAGCGCGGGGTTCGCATCGCCGAAACCGAGTTTGGCGACGTCGTTCAACGGCAGCGGTTCCTCGCGGTTCATCAGGTAGTTGGCGAGGAACATCCTGAGCCAGGTGTTGCCCGACTTGGGGTAGGAGGCGAGCCAGACGATGGATTTGGCGGTCATCGCGGGGCCCCGGTCGACGGGGCCAGAGGCGCCCCGTCCTGCTGGCTAGCGAAGGTCGGGGAGGCTTGCAAGGCAGGCGGTGTCTGGTTGCGGGATGCGTTGCACGCACCCTGCGGGTCCGGCCTAGAAGTCGATCTCGACGCCCGAGCCGACGATGAAGCCGGAGAGGTCGGAGCCGTTCTCCTGCCCCTGCCCGGTCGAGGCGCCCGGGTCGACATAGGCGCCGAAGGCCCCGACATCGACACCGTCGGCCAGCCGGTACTTGAGACCCAGCATCACCTGGTCGGCGGCGTCGTCCTCGACCGCGACGGTGGCCTGGTCGCCGACCGGGGGCGCGGCGTCGAAGCGGCTGTAGGAGAGCGAGAAGCCCCAGGGGCCCGTCGAGTACTCGACACCGAGGTCCCATTGCGGGCCTTCCGGCACGAGGCCGAAGCGCGTGGCCCCACCCTCGACCTCGCCGCCCGTGCGATAGGCGCCGCCCATGGTGAAGCCGTGATAGCCGAGCCGGGCGCCGAGGCCGAAGCGGCGTGCGCCGTCGGTCACGCCGACCGCATCCTCGCCCGCGATGCCGAGGCTGCCGCCGACGGCGACGTCGAGGCTGTCGAAGCGCGTGGCGTAGGAGGCGCCGAGATCCACGGGCGGCTGCTGGCCGGGATCGCGCCGTTCGGCATCCGTGTAGGAGAGCGTGAGCTGCATGCCGCCGAGGCGGGGCGTGTAGAAGCCGCGCTGGGGCGCGCTGTCCTCGAGCCCCCAGGTGCCGAGATCGAGGCCCTGGCCGACGAAGGTGGCGGGGTCCGACAGCACGAGGCCGAGGGGGGCCGCGGACGAGGCGAAGCCGCCGAGACTGTGCGCCGGTTCCTGATCCGCCAACACCTGGCCGAGCGCCGCCCCGGGAAGGAGCGCGCCAGCGAGCGCGAGAGCGCGATATGCGGCAGGCATGAGCATCACAGTCTCAATATAGGGTCGGAACCCGGCAGAGATAGGGTTGGTTCACGGCGGCCAAACGACGTTGCCGCAAGAGTGTGACTTTATCGTTCACTGAAATAAAGTCGGGGAGGGCGATGGCCCTCCCCGACACGTTACGCTGTCCCTGAGTGGGATCAGAAGCTCAGATCGATACCGGTACCGATGAAGAAGCCGTCGATCTCGGCGTCGCTGAACTCGGTCGTGGTGCTCTCGAGCGAGTAGTCGGCGTAGCCGGCCTCGGCCGTCAGATCCACGCCCTGGGCGAGGTTGTAGCGGAAGGCGCCCTTGAAGAGCTGCAGCTCCTCCTCGCCACCGCTGCTGTGGTTCGCATCGCCGTTCACGTAGACGAACGACATGTTGAACGGACCGGTCGAGTAGCTGATGCCGATGTCGAAGGCGTTACCGTCGCGCGACGCGCCGCTCGAGAACTCCTCGTCGTTGACCTCACCCCACGAGCCGCCGAGCGTGAAGCCCGCGTAGCCGAAGTTGGCGCCGAAGCCGAAGATCTCGGGATCGCCGTTGGTGTCGTCCTCGGCCGTCATCCAGTAGCTCGAAAGAGCGACGTCGACACCGGCGAACGAGTTCACGTAGTTGGCACCGAGCGAGATCGTGTTGTCGAAGTCGACCTCGTCGTTGTCGTCCAGACCGTCCGACTGCGTGTTCGAGCGGAAGTACGACGCACCGAGCTGCACACCGAAGAGGCGCGGCGTGAAGTAGGTGATGCCGTCCGAGTCCGAGATCCAGCCGTCCGAGATCGTCGAGTCGAGCGTGCGGCCGAGGTTGTCGGCGACGAGGTCGTAGCGGACATAGGCCGACATGGTGCCCGAGTTGGCGCCGATGATCGAGACGTCCGGCGCGACGAAGACCATCCGGTTACCGGCGGGATCTTCGTTGCCGATCACGAACTGGCCGAACGAGCCACGAACGAAGATCTCGCTCTCGTCGATCTCGCCGCCCGAACCGGCGTCGCCCTCGAGCTCGACCTGCGCGCCGAACTTGATGCCGTTGTCGAGCGTGATGCCGAAGTCGAAGTGGACCTCGGTGTCGCTCTCGATGTCGACGCCGTCGACATCCGGCTCACCGTCCGTGCCAGCGACAATCTGGGCCGAGTCATTGAAGTCGCTCGAGCCGTAAGCGATGAACTGCTCGGCGTAGCCGCCGACTTCGATTTCCCACTCGGCCGCCTGGGCCGTGGTCGCGAAAGCACCGACGAGCGCGATGGCGCTGGTGCCCAGGAGAACCTTCTTCATCGTGTCCCTCATTCGAGTCTACACCTGATATTTATGGCCAACCGCTTCACGAGGTTCAGCCGCAAGGCGGTCGCCTCAGGGGTCGTATCGCCTCAGGCTCGGGCACTTGCAACGACGGCGAGGCGCGGCGGGGAGAGCCGCTCAGCGACGATGCACATTTGCAACAAGGACTCACCCCCCCTGGAGGGCCGAGCGATCGCCTGAGGCAACGGGGGCTTAAGCGCCGTTCCTGACGTCGACGGATTCGCTTTTCCCGTGCGTTGGCTCCGGGCGTGGCAAGCGTCGCGTGTCGAATGTGAGTCGTCCGCCGGGAGGGGGATGTTGCTGTCCGGCACCAGCGTGGTAAAGCCCCGGGAGCAGTTTGGGGCCACGTGGCCCAGCGGATAGTCGCGGCCACCGGGCCCATGAACAGGATGGAAGTGACATGCGAGCAGCGCCGGTGATCCTGTCGCTCTGTTGTATGGCCCTCATGGCCTGCGGCGAGAACCTCGCGGCCAAGCCCGACCCCGCGGACCAGAAGACGGTCGGGCGGCCCAAGCGGGTGCTGGACGATACCTCGCGGCAGTCGGTCTTCGGTGACGAGGGCATCCGCTTCAGCTCGGGCGGCGGGCTCGAGGCGGGATCGCTGGGCGGTGTCTTCGGGCCCGACGAAGGGGGCGAGCGGCTGCCGGTCAACCGCTTCCTCTGGCAGGCCTCGCTCGACACGCTGTCGTTCCTGCCGCTGTCGTCGACCGATCCGTTCACCGGGGTGATCGCCACCGACTGGGGTGCGTCACGCGATGCCCCGGGCGAGCGGTTCAAGGTGACGGCCTACCTGCTGTCGGGCCAGCTCGAGGCGTCGAGCCTGCGCGTGGCCGTCTTTCGCGAGGTGCTGAGCGAGCAGGGCGTCTGGGTGCCGGCCGCGGTCGATCCCGCCACGCCGCGCCAGCTGGAGGACGCGATCCTGTCGCGCGCGCGACAGATCCGCATGGCCGAGAACGGCGTCAGCAATACCGGCTGAGCGCCGGCGCGCGGGCTTCAAGAGACGAAGGACGGGGCATGGCACGCTATAACGCGGCCGAGGCCGAGCCGAAATGGCAGGCGGTCTGGGCCGAGCAGCGATCGTTCGAGAGCGAGGCCGAGCCGGGGCGCGACAAGTACTACGTGCTCGAGATGTTCCCCTATCCCTCGGGGCGCATCCATATGGGCCATGTGCGCAACTACACGATGGGCGACGTGATTGCGCGCTACAAGCGCGCGCGCGGGTTCAACGTGCTGCACCCGATGGGCTGGGACGCCTTCGGTATGCCGGCCGAGAACGCGGCGATGGAGCGCAAGACCCATCCCGGCAAGTGGACCTATGAGAACATCGCCACCATGCGCGGACAGCTCAAGCGCATGGGGCTGAGCCTGGACTGGTCGCGCGAATTCGCGACCTGCGATGCCGAGTACTATGCCCAGCAGCAGGCGCTGTTCCTCGACATGCTTGAGGGCGGCTTCGTCTATCGGCGCGAGTCGGTCGTCAACTGGGATCCCGTCGACATGACGGTGCTGGCGAACGAGCAGGTGATCGACGGCTGCGGCTGGCGATCCGGCGCGCCGGTCGAGCGTCGCGCGCTGACGCAGTGGTTCTTCCGCATCTCGGACATGGCCGACGAGCTGCTGAGCGCCATCGACGGGCTGGAGCACTGGCCCGAGAAGGTGCGCCTGATGCAGGCCAACTGGATCGGCAAGTCGCGCGGCCTGCAGTTCGCCTTCGAGACGCGGGGGGCGCCCGCGGGCCACGAGCGCCTCGAGGTCTACACCACGCGGCCCGACACGCTCTGGGGTGCGAGCTTTGCCGCGATCTCCTGCGACCATCCGCTGGCGCGCGCGCTGGAGGAGACGGTGGAGGGCCTCGCCGCCTTCAATGCCGAGTGCCGGCGCATGGGCACCTCGGAGGAGGAGCTGGAGAAGGCCGAGAAGCGCGGCTTCGACACCGGCGTCGCTGTGGTGCACCCGCTGGACCCGTCCCGGGTGCTGCCGGTCCATGTCGCGAACTTCATCCTGATGGACTATGGCACGGGCGCGATCTTCGGCTGTCCGGCCCACGACCAGCGCGACCTTGATTTCGCACGCAAATACGGGCTGGCGGTGATCGACACCTATCGTCCCAGGGGCGTCGGGGCGTTCGCCGAGAGCCCCGAGGGCGGGCATGGCGAGGCCTATGTGCCCGGCAAGACCGATGTCGTCACCTATGTCCGCCCGGTCACGGGCGAGGTGCGCGAGATGACGGGCGAGCAGGGCATCGACGAGGCCATCGCCCATGCCGAGAGCCTGGGGTTGGGCTCGGGCGTCACCAAGTTCCGGCTGCGGGACTGGGGGATCAGCCGCCAGCGCTACTGGGGCTGCCCGATCCCGGTGATCCACTGCGAGACCTGCGGCGTGGTCCCGGTGCCCAAGGCCGACCTGCCGGTGCGCCTGCCCGAGGACGTCGATTTCGACATGCCGGGCAACCCGCTGGACCGTCATCCGTCCTGGCGCCAGGTGCCCTGCCCCACATGCGGCGCGGCGGCCCGGCGCGAGACCGACACGATGGACACCTTCGTCGACTCGTCCTGGTACTTCGCGCGGTTCACCGCACCGCGGGCCGGGACGCCGACCGAGATCGCCGCCGCCGACTACTGGTTGTGCGTCGACCAGTATATCGGCGGGGTCGAGCACGCGATCCTGCACCTGCTGTACTCACGCTTCTTCGCCCGGGCGATGATCGCCACGGGCCACCTGCCCGAGCGCGCGGCCGAGCCCTTCGAGGCGCTGTTCACCCAGGGCATGGTCTGCCACGAGACCTATGCCGCGCCGGACGGGCGCAAGCTGGCCCCGGCCGAGGTCGGCCCCGCGCCGGCGGGGGAGGGGATGGTCGAGCTGGACGGCGGCGGGCCGGTGATCGTGGGCCCCTCGATCAAGATGTCCAAGTCCAAGCGCAACGTCGTCGATCCCGACGAGATCATCGAGCAGTACGGCGCCGACACCGCGCGGTTCTTCATGCTCTCCGACAGCCCGCCCGAGCGCGATGTCGAGTGGACGACCGCCGGCGTCGAGGGCGCCTGGCGCTTCATCCAGCGCGTCTGGCGGATGCTGGAGGGGGTCGGGCAGGCGGAGGAGGGCGAGATGGCGCCCGCGGCCCTCGACCTCCGCCGCGCGACGCATCGCACGATCGAGGGCGTGACGGCCGATATCGAGGGCTTCGTCTTCAACAAGGCGGTCGCGCGTCTCTACGAGCTGGCCAATGCCATCGGCCGCGCCGAGGGGCAGGCCGGGGCCGCGGGCATGGGTTTCGCCCGGCGCGAGGCGCTGGAGACGCTCTGCCGCCTGATGAACCCGATGGCGCCGCATGTGACCGAGGAGATGTGGGCGGCCCTCGGCCACGACGCCCTGCTGGTCGACACGCCCTGGCCCGTCGCCGATCCGGCGCTGACCCGCCAGGACGAGATCGTCATGCCGGTGCAGGTGAACGGCAAGAAGCGCGCCGAGGTCACGGTGGCGCGCGACGCCGACAAGGCGACCATCGAGGACACGGCGCTGGCCGACCCCGACGTGGTGCGTTTCATGGAGGGGCGGGTGCCGAAGAAGGTGATCGTCGTGCCCGGGCGGATCGTCAATGTCGTCGTCTAGGCGCCTCGTCCTCGCGGCCCTGCCGCTGGCGCTGGCCGGGTGCTTCCGCCCGATGCTGGCGAGCAACACTGCGGCCAGCGAACTGCGCGGCCAGGTCGACCTGCCGCGCGTCGATGGCCGGCTCGGCCGCGAGCTGACCATCGCGCTGGAGCGCCAGCTCGGCCGGCCGGTCGCCACGCCGCCCTACCGGCTGGAGGTCGAGCGCGAACTGTCGGAGCGCGGTGTGCTGGTGGCCGAGGACAACGCGATCACCCGTGTGCAGCTGACCGCCATCGCCCGCTGGCGCCTCTACCGCCGCGGCGAGATCGAGCCGGTGGACCGGGGCGTGGCGATCAGCGAGGCCGGCTTCGACGAGACCGCCTCGCTCTTCGCCTCGCGCACCACGCGGCGCGACGTGGAGGAGCGGCTGGCACGCGATCTCGCCGACCGCATCGCGACGCGCCTGCTGGCCCGCGCCGACCGTTACGTCGTCGCCGGCTAGGCGATGAGGCTGCAGGGCGAGCGTGCCGAACGCTTCTGCGAGGCGCCCGAGGCGGTCCCCGCCATCCTGCTGCACGGCCCCGACCCAGCCTTCACCGCCGAGATGCGCCGGCGGCTGGTGGCGCGGCTGGATCCGGAGGGCAGCGGTCTGACCCGTCTCGACGCGGCCGAGGCACGGCGCGCGCCCGCGGTGCTGTACGACGCGCTCCGCGCCCGGGGTTTCTTCGCCGAGCGCCCGGTGGTGCTGGTCACCCAGGCGACCGACGGCATGGCCCAGGGCGTCGCGGCGGCCATCGCGGGGCTGTCGGCCGAGGATGGCGTACTGGTGCTGGAAGCCGGGATGCTGCGTGCCCGGACGGGGCTGCGAAAGCTGTTCGAGGGCGCGAAGGGGGCGATGGCCCTCGGCCTCTATCCCGAACCGCCGGGGCCGGAGGCCGTCGAGGCCGCGCTTGTCCGCGCGGGCCTGACTGCCGGGCTCGATGCGGATGCCGCGCGGCTGATGGCCGAGCAGGCCCGCGGCATGGACCAGGGCAGCTTTGCGCGGCTGGTCGAGACGGTGGCACTGATGGGCCTCGATGCCGAGCGCCCGCTGACGGCCGCCGAGGTCGCCGGCCTCCTGCCCGCGGCGGATGCGGCCGAGACCGACGGTCTGGTTCAGGCGGTGATGCTGGGCCAGGCGGACCGCGCGGCCGTGCTGCTCTCGCGCCTGACGGCGGGCGGCACGGGCGAGGTCGGCATCGCGATCGCGATGGGCGGCTTCCTGCGCCAGCTCCTCCAGGTGGCCACGACCGGGACCGAGGGCCTCCGCCCGCCGGTCTACGGCGCCCGCCGCGACGCGATGGCCGCGATCCTGCGCCGCTGGGACAGCGCGGGTCTCGAACGGGCGCTGGGCGACGTGCACGCCATCGACCGCCTGCTCCGCTCGGCCGGCCGGCGCCCCGACCGCGCGATCCTGGAGCGCTGCCTCATGCGCCTCGCGGTCTCCGCCCCGCGGCGGTAGTGCCATTCCTTTGAAGGGCGTGGCCCGGCGGTTCGCCGAGCTGGCCGTGCCATCGGCCATGCCGGGGATGGTTCCATGCCGTGGCTTGGCCCTGCCCGCCCCGTCAACCTGAGCGCGAGGCTCGCGGTGGCCCGTGGCAGCCCCCAGCACCCTGCATGGCAACGTTGCGCGGACTCGTTCCCGCTCCCTCCCGCGTCAGGATGCAGCCCGTTCGATGTACGATTTCCTGCCACGCAGCCAAGCGTTGCGCATCGCCACCATGCACCGTTCGGCGAAAAGTTACGGTCTTGTGCGAAGCATGACGCGGGAGGGGGCGAGGCCCAGCGGCCGCGTCAGCCCGTCAGCGGGTGAGGCGGTCGCAGAGGCGGTCGAGCTCGTCGAGGTCGCGGTAGC
>JBCBPG010000081.1:0-10267 GCA_039820865.1 Pseudomonadota bacterium | reverse complement strand
TTCATGCCGGAGCTGGAGAGCAGCGAGCTTGCGCTCCTCGACCACTTCGTCGCGACCACCGGCGGGCGGTACCGCGCGGCCGGCTACCCCGACTGGCGGCCCGGCGCGCCGGCGGACGGTATCATCCACCTTCCCGTCGTGATGGCCGAGCCACCGGCGGCGCGGACACGCCTCCTCGGCTTCGACCTCGCGCATGCGCTGACGCAGTTCGACGCCGCACAGCGCGCCATCGCGACCGGCAGCCTGGCGCTGAGCGACCCGATCCCGCTGGGCGATCCCGTCAACGACGGCGCCTACAGGCTGCTGCTCGTCGCCCCGGTCAGGCTGGCCTCCGGGGCGGCGGCCGAGCTTGGCGGCACGGTCTGGCGCGGCGCCGTCGCCGCCAGCATCGACCCCGAACCGATCCTGCAGAGCGTGCTGGCGACCCTCGAGGAGCAGCCCGACCTCGTCAGTCTCTCGGTCGTCGGCAACGGGCGGACGCTGGGCGTGCCGGGGTTGAACGATCACGACCGCCATGCGCGGCCGCACAGCATCCACCAGCGCACGATCGAGAACATGCGCCTCGGCGACCGGATGCTGACGCTCGAGGTCGGCACCCGCATCGTCTACGGTCGCATCGAGATCGCGGCGATCTTCGCCCTGACCGCGCTCGGGTTCCTCTGCACCCTGATCATCGCGGCCTTCACCAACCGCGCCGACCACGAGCGTGCGCTGGTCGCCGAGGAGCTCGGCCGCAAGAAGGAGGCGCTTGAGCGCGCCGCCGCCGCCTCGCAGCATGCCCAGCGCCTCGAGAGCCTCGGCCGGCTGGTCGGTGGCGTCGCCCACGACTTCAACAACCTCCTAACCGTGATCCTCGGCAACCTCGAGTTCCTGCGCGAGGACCCCCACAGCGCCGAGCGCGACGCCTTCGTCGACGAGGCGATGCGCGCCACCGAGCGCGGCCGGGCGCTGACCCGCCAGCTCCTCGCCTTCGGCCGCCGCGCGCCGCTGGAACCCGAGCGCGTCGACATCGCCGGCGTGCTGGGCGAGACGCAGCGGGTCCTGGCGCGGGTGCTGCCGACGGCCGTCGCCCTCGACCTCTCGCCACCCCATGCGCTGATGGCGGTGCGCATCGACCGCAACCAGCTCGAGAACGCGCTCCTGAACCTGGTGCTGAACGCCCGCGACGCGATGCCCGAGGGCGGGCGCATCAGCCTTTCCGCCGCCAACACGGTGATCGGACCCGAGGAGGTGCAGATCCCCGGGGCGCATGCCGGCGAAGGCCCGGACGAGCGTCTGATGCCCGGCTCCTACGTGGTGGTCGAGGTGAGCGACACCGGCCACGGCATGGACGAGGAGACCCTCGCCCGCGCCTTCGAACCGTTCTTCACCACCAAGGAGGTGGGCGAGGGCTCGGGCCTCGGCCTCTCGATGGTCTTCGGTTTCGCGCGCCAGTCCGGCGGCAGCGCGCGGATCGCCTCGCGCCCGGGCGCCGGCACCACCGTCTGGCTCTACTTCCCCGCGATCGAGGCCGCGAGCGTCCCGTCCCCGGGCGGCGACCGCCACGCCGGCCCGGCCGACGCCGCGCGGGCGGCCGGGGGAGGCATGGCGCCGCTCCGCGTCCTGCTCGCCGAGGACGACGAGGCCGTGCGCCGCGTCGTCGCCGCCCACCTCCGCGCCGCCGGCCATGCCGTGACGGTGGCCGAGAACGGCGACCGCGCGATGGCGATCCTGGCCCGGACGCCGGCCTTCGACCTCCTGGTTTCGGATGTCGTGATGCCGGGGCGCGCGCAGGGCCCCGACCTCGCGAGCATGGCCCTGAAGGCCCTGCCGTCCCTGCGCATCGTCTTCCTGTCGGGCTACCCGCAGGGCCAGCGCAGCGGCGCACACGAGATGCTGCACCGCCACCCCGTCCTGCAGAAGCCCGTGGCCGCCGCCGAACTGGCCGCCACGATCGACACCGTCATGGCCACCCGCCGCGCCGCCTGAACGATGCGACAGGTGCCACGGTTCAGCAGAGGTCGGACTGGATGCACCAGCTCATGGTGAAGCCGCCGATCCGGATTGTCCGCAGCACCTTGCCCGGCTCGCTCGGACAGCAGATCTCGCCGTTGAGGGGGGCGATCGGCGGAGAGGACGCGTAGTTGACGCCCCCGGCCGAGGGAAAGGCCGGAACCTGCGTTTCGATGGTCTTGGTCACGAGCACGCGCTTGATGGCGTCGTATTCGAGAAAGCTGTTGCGCACGGTCTGCGTCTGCGAGGGCACCGGGTTGCCGCCCTTGTCGAGCTGGGGCAGCACGATGGTGAGCTGGCGCGGCTCGCTCACATTGCGGTCGGCGGCATCGGCGTAGCACACGCTGGCGCCCAGAAGGTCCACGGTCTCGCCCAGGCTGCAGTCAGCGAGCTTGCGCCGCGCACTGTCCAGAGCCTGCGCTATCGCTTCAAGCTCTTCGCAGAGAAGCTCGGTCAATTCTTCCTGACGGCCCTTGGGGTAGTCACTCATCTCGTCGATACTCCTTCTAAGCTAGAACGTCAGGGTGACACGACCGATGACGCTCAGTTCCTCCGCGAGAGGACGCGTGGTGGGGCGGGCGGAATTCAGCAACGGGTTCTGAAAGTCGAAGTCACGGTCGAGCAGGTTGTTCACCTCTAGGGAGATCTGGCCCCGGCTGCGTGGCAGACGGTAGCCGACGGCCGCGTTGAGAACGACGCCTGTTTCCGAGACCGATGCAATCGCCGGCGCGCCAAAGCCTTCTTCGCCGTCCTGGTCGAAGCCGACGGCCTCGCCGAAGACGAAGAAGCCCGACGGGTGGAACCAGCTGGCCGAAACGGGGACAAGCCAGGTGCGCAGTTCCGGCGGCACGCCGCTCACCTCTGACGAGCCACGGATGCGCTCGAAGCCAGCCGACAGCGCGACGCGCCGTCCGAGTGTCGCGTTGACGAAACCGCGGATCGTACGGTCTTCGCCGTCGACATCGTCAATGCCCGACGTGCCGTCCGGCAGGATCACCGCCGTCGGAATGTCGAGGTCACGGCGCACGTACTCGAAGCCCGCCCAGACATTGTCGAGCAGGCGGTAGTCCACGCCCACAGCAGTCATCCAGGCATCGGTCTGGTCGAAGTCGTCGAAGAACTGCGGGAAACCCGCGACCGTCACCGGCTCCAGCGTCTGGTCGGCGGTGAAGGTCTGCTTGAGCGTCCTGGTCAGCGCTGCCCGCAACTGAAGGTTGGGCAGCGGTGTCAGCCGCAGGCCGAGCTTCGGGTTGATCTGGTCACGCTGGACGATGCGGTCGGTCGGGCTGATGAAGCTGGGCTCGTTGACCAGCGATGAATCGGCACTGTCATAGCTGAGCCCGAGCGTGAGCTGCGCCCAGGGAGCAGGGTTCAACGTCGCGTAGGCGTAGACCGAGGCCTGGTCGACCTCCCGGTCCGCCGGCGTGTCGAAGATGCCGGGAAAGAAGTCGAAGGTCAGGAGCTGGTCGCCCCGCACCCTCGTGCCCCGCGCACCCAACGTGAGGTGGCCATCCACGGAATCGAGGAGGCTGAACTTGGCAATGGCCTGACCCTCGAGATCGACACTCGTCTCCTCGGCGGCGGTGAGAAAGTTGGACGTCACATCCGGGCCGCTGCCCGCGGTCGAGAAATCGGTGGTCGAGAACGTCACGGCACCGAGGAGATCGAGCTGCGGCATCGCGCGCCAGTGGGCGCCGAACCGCAGGAGGCCCGTCTCCTCGGTCTCGCTGAGATCGATCTCGGTCGTGTCCTCGGCGCGGAGGAAGCGGTCGCCTTCCTCGCTGTCGCGGATGCGGGCCTCCATGGTGAGGGTCACGTCCGGGGTGGGGGCGATCTTGGCGACCAGGCTGGCGATGTCGTGGCGCACCTCGTCGTTGTCGCGAAAGCCCTCGGTCTCCAGGTGGAACTGGCCGACCGAGATCGAGACGTTGCCCTCCTTGAGGCTGAAGGCGACCTCGTCACCGAAGCGGCTCTGGGTGCCGCCGGCGACCGAGCCGAAGAAGCTGAAGCCGTCGCTCTCGAAGAGGGGCGCGAACTCGTGAAAGCTGACGCGGGCGGGGCCGACGGGGCGCACGAGGCCGAGATCGGTCTCCGAGAGGCTCGGCTGGACCGGTTCGCGGGTGGGCGGCTGCAGCAGCGTGTGGCGGAACTGGGCGCTCGACTGCGCGACCTCGAGGCCCGGCACGCCCCGGAAGGCGTCGAGCTGGAAGCGGTGGGCATCGGCGCTGGCGGGGTCGAGATCGACCGCGCGCCCGCCGACGATCAGCGCCAGTTCGTCGAAGCCGAGCGCGGTGTAGAGATCGGCCAGCGCCACGCTGCGGACCGCGCGATCCTCGCCCAGCCCCTCACGCGAGCGGATGGTGGCGCGGGCGCCTGGCACGGGCGCGGTGGTGAGTGCGGTGAGTGCCTCGACGGGGCGGTTCTGGAGGTAGAGCTCGAAGCTCTCGAAGAGCGCGGCGTTGGGGTTGTCGGGATCCTCCTCGGCCGCGATCCGGTACTGCGCCAGCGCCTTCTCGCCGAGCCCGGCCTCGGTATAGGCGCGGCCAAGCCAGGTGCGCAGGTCCGCACGCCTGGGGTCGAGCGCGACGGCGGTGGCGAGGCCGTCGATCCCCTCGGGGTCGAGATCGCCGCGCCGGACCGCGAGCAGACCCTCGCCGAGACGGGGCAGCGGGTTGGTGCTGTCGATCGCGCCCGCGCGGGCGAAGCGGTCGGCGGCGACCTCGTCCTCGCGCGCGACCAGGGCGAGGAACCCCTCGACGGCGAGGCCGAGCGCGGTCTCCTCGATCTCCAGCGACCGGGCGGCGGCACGGCGGGCGGGGCGATAGTCGGCGCGGGTGAGTTCCAGTTCGGCCAGCCGCGCCCAGGCATAGGCGTCGCCGGGCGCCAGCGTCGTGGCGATATCGGCGGCATCGCGGGCGGCATCGATCCGCCCCTGGGCCTGGCGGGCATGGCTGAGCGCGATGCGCGCGCCGGCGAGGTCGGGATCGGTGGCGACGGCCTCCTCGGCCAGCGCGGCGCCGGCGGCGGTGTCGTTGCGGAAGATCGCGGCCATCGCCTGGATCGAGAGCGCGGCGGCGCGGGCACGCGGCGTGCCTGGGGCCGTGGCCAGCAGCGCGTCCGCGCCCTCAGGATCGCCCGCCTGCAGCCGCGCGGCCGCCGCGGCCACCGCCGGGTCGTCAGCCTCGTCCGCCAGCAGCACCGGCGGATAGTAGACCGCCCAGTCGGACGCGCCCTCGGGGTTCAGGAGCAGCGGGCGGAACGCCTCGGGCACGGTGTCGGGCGTGGCGCGGCGAAGCGGCACGGCCGGTGCGGCATAGCTCGCCTGCCCCGCCTCCAGCACCAGTTCGGCGCTGCCGTCGCGGGCGCTTGTGCGCACCACGCCCTCGGTGACCAGGATCAGCGTGTCGCCGGGGCCGGCATCGACGGCGATCACCGCCTCGGTCCCCTCGATCCCGCCGTCCTGGTGGGGCGTGCGCACGCTGAAGGCGCTGGTGACGGCGCTGATGAAGCGCATCAGCCCGTCGATCAGCGCGACGTCGGGCATCTCGCCACCGGCAGCGCCGGCCGGCGGGATCAGGATCGTGGTGTCGTTGTGGACGCCGACCAGCGTGCGCGAGGCGGTGAACTGCAGCTCGATCGAGCCCGAGCGCCCGGTCGAGATCTGGTCGCCGCCGCAGACCGGGGCGCCGAGACCGAGCGCGACCGGGCTGCCGCCCGTCTCGGCACCCACGCCGGCCGCGGTCACCTGGCCCTCGAGTGCCACGACGAAGGCGACGACGTCGCTTCCGGGGGGACAGACCTCGCGCGCGGGCGCGGGCTGTGAAAGCGTGACCGCGACCTGCAGGCAGAGAACCGCAATGGCAGCGCGATAGCCGGACATATGTCACCTCTCGTTGAAACGTTGGCGGCGATGGCGATCGCTATCAAGTCATTTCTGTCCCGATTCGAGAGCGGACTCGGGCGCAAGCAGAAACACCGGAGTCGGTTGACTACGGCCCCGCAAGACCCTCGTCCCCATGGGGCGCAGCAGGGCGTCATCGATATTTGCGCTGTTCGCGGTCTCATCGTCGATCAGGCAGGGATGGGCGCTGACGAACGTGCCGTTCATCTGGTCGCGCGCCAGGTCCTGCAGGCGCGCGGCGCTGTTGACCGGATCGCCGACGGCGGTGACGCTCAGCCGCCCGCCGATGCGCAGCGGCCCGGCGATGGTGGTGCCGGTCGCCACGCCGATGCGTACCCGGATCGGCGGCAGGTCATCCACGCCCCCGGATTGGCGGGACAGGTCGTCGATGATCGCGACGGCGGCGTGGCAGGCGGCACGCGCGAACCCCTCGCCGATCTCGTCGCGGAAGAAGAGCGACAGGACACCGTCGCCGCGGGCCTCGAAGACGACGCCGCCCTCGCGCTCGACCGCCCGGCAGACCCGACCGTAGTAGTCCTCGAGCGTGCGGGAAAAGACGTCGGGCCCGTACTCCTGCGCAAGCGCGGTCGAGCCGGCGACGTCGACGAACATCGCCGAGGCGATGGCGTGGCGGCGGTCCGACGGACGGCCGGTGAGGAGCGCGTCGATGTAGCTGCGCGGGCCCATGGCGCGGGCCGCGCGGCTGGCGCGCTGCATCCGCTGGCCGAGCCAGAGCAGGAGCGCGAGCGGCAGGCAGACGGCAAGCGGCTGGACGACGGGGATCCAGTGCCCCGCGGTGAAGAGCCCGGCGGCGAGCGCCACGGCCGCCACCGCGACCCCGCCCTGGAGCGCCAGCGCCAGTCGCCAGTCGGCCAGCGTGCCGGCCCAGACCAGCGCCGCCGCGACCAGCGCGACCAGGACCGCCCGCGCCCAGGGCGCCAGCGCGTGCAGGCGGTGGTCGTCGCGGAGGTTGAGATAGGCGGTCGCGGCAAGCTCGACGCCCGCCATCGTTTCGTTGCCAGGGGTCGAGGTCGGCACGAGGAAGCCGTCGTCCACCGGGAGCTGCCCGTGTTCGGCCCGGCCGACGAAGACCACCGTGCCCTCGAGCGGCGGCAACGGCGCGGCATCCGCCCCGAACACCGTGCGCAGCGAGCGGATCGGCAGCGTGCCGCCGGCGCCGTAGAGGCGGAAATGCTCGCGCGCGGCCACCTCGGGCTCGGCACCGGTCATGTGACGGAAGGCGGCCACCGGGATCGAGGGCAGGTCGGGCAGCTGCTCGAAGCCGGTGAGATAGCGCGTCGTCGGCCGGCCGGTGACGGATTCGACATGGAAGCCCACCGTGCCCATCGCGGCGTTGCGCAGCGTCTCGGCCGGCTGCTGGCGGATCACCACCACCTGCCCCGGATCGCCGGTGAGCGTCGGCATGGCGACCTTCTCGAACAGCAGCACCCGGCCCGAGCGGCGGATCGCCTCGGCAAAGGCGGCGTCGTCGGGCAGTGCCAGGCCGAAGGCGATGTCGAAGACGATCAGCGCCGCGCCCGAGGCCGTCAGCAGATCGACCAGGCAGGCGTGCACCCCGCGCGGCAGCGCATCGACGCCGCGCGCCCGTGCCAGCTCGATCCGGGCGTTGGGGCCGAGGCAGTCGCCAAGACGTGGCGCGCTGATGTCGAGCTGGCCGGCGCTGCGCTGCAGCCAGGACACCGAGGCCTGATCGACACCGACGATCAGCACGCCCTCCGGCGCGGGCTCGGCACCGCGGATCGTGTAGAGCCAGGGCAGCCCGAAATCACGCTCCATCTGGTCGGCTGGCGGGGTCAGCGCCAGCACGGCCATCAGAACAACGAAGAGCAGCGGGAGCAGGGGGCGCTTCCCGACCATGGCATGACTCGCGCGGAACCTGTTGGGGAGGAAACGGCTCTCCCCGGTAAAAGTTTACCGCTTCGTAAGGCAGATCAAGCGCCTAGCGGCCCCGGGCGGTGTCAGGGAACACAATCGTGGCGTGAATGCGCGCATCACGATCCGTTGAGCACCTGTTCGCGGGACGTGCCGGACCTGGACGGCCGGCGTTCTCCGCCGGCCGCAGCCCGTCGCGGGCGCCCATTGCGGGCGCCCGTCAGGGTCGCGTTTGGCCTTCCGTCGCCGCCGCAGCGGCTCAGGCCAGGAGCGTCGCGCCCGCCTCGGCAAGCGCATCGTCGTCAAGGCCGCGCCGGCTGACGACGCCGTCGAGCAGGATCGTGTCCTCGCCCGAGAAGACGAGCGTCAGGTCCCGGCCGTCGATCAGCGCGCCGGTAGCGGCGTCACCGTCGTCCGCCAGCAGCGCCACCATCTCGAGGAAGTCGGCCTCGCTCGAGAGCGCGCGTTCTTCGCCGTCGAGGTCGAAGATCAGCGTGTCGCCGGGGCGCGTGCCCCCGCCAAGGCGGAAGTCGCGGATCGTGTCGTCGCCGGCGGTGTAGAGCACGGTGTCGGCGCCCGGGCCCGTGCGGTAGAGGTCATCGCCTTCGCCACCCGACAGGAAGTCGTCTCCCGCACCGCCGATCAGCCGGTCGTCGCCCTCGCCGCCATAGAGCTCGTCGTCGCCCGCGCCGCCGCGCAGGACGTCGTCGCCGAGAAGCCCGCTCATCACGTCGTCGCCGCCGCGCCCGGCCGCGCGGTCGTCGCCACGCCCGGCGGTCAGGATGCTGTCGCCGCCGTCGCCGCGCAGGCGGATGTCGACCACCTCGGCCACCGCGCCGGTGACCAGCGCATCGGCCGCTTCATAGGCACCCGTACCGGCCTCGGTGCCGAGCGTCCGGCCGTTGATGTCGCCGTCGTCGAAGTGGATGCCGCCATAGAGCCGGCTGATCCCGCCCTCGTCGGCCGCCTCGCTGAAGGTCTCCCAGGCCAGCGTCAGGTCTTCGCCCGGGGTCTCGCCCGGCTCGAAGCGCGATGTCCCGGCCTCGAAGGTGATCTCGCCCCCGAACTCGTCGCTGCCGGTAAAGGCCTGCAGCACCGCCGCGCCGGCGGCCGAGAAGGCGCTGTGGCCCGAGGTGTACTCGGCAAAGGGGGGCGACACGTCGGCGCCCGGCGTCTGGTAGGTGACGAATTCCTCGGCCAGGATCGTCTGGGTGCCAAGGCCGGGGCCGGCATAGGCGTCGATGACGATACCGTCGTTGCCCAGATAATCGGTGCCTTCCTCGCCGATAAGGCCGAGTTCGCCGAGATCGCGGACCGCACGGACGGGGCGGGCGTAGTCGTAGAAGACCTTCGCCTCCCAGGTCGCGATGCCGGCGTCGAAGACCGCGTTGCCGAGCGCGAAGAACAGCGCCGCGTCCTGGTCGATCGTATGGTCGTCGCGCGCCGAGACGAACTGGCCGAAGGTCATCCAGGTGCCCGGCGGGAAGGAGGTGCCGCCGCCGTCCTCCCAGAACTCGGCGATCAGCTTCTGCTCGTCGGTGAGGTTGGCGCTGAAGTCGATCACCTCCTCGGCCTGTTCGATGAAGCCGGGATTGATGATCGTGCCGACAAGGTCGGGCGTGACGTCGAGCGTCCCCTGGCCCTCGACCGTGACGGTGCCGGCCTCGATGTCGAGCGTGCCGATGACGCCGTCCATGAAGAAGGGCTCGGGCGCCTCGGGGCGGATCGCGTCGCCGCTCTCCAGCGCGAAGGGCGTGACCTCGCCCCAGTGCGGCGTCAGGAAGGACTGCGGGTCCTCGCCCGGGCGCTCGGCCGCCTCGTCGGGGTCGATGGGCACGAATTCCGGCGTCCAGGCGGTGATGTCGTTGACGTCGTCGGGACCGGTATTGGTGGGCGTGTAGCCGGTCGTGTCGGCATAGCCGCCCGCCTGGTTGGCACCGTCGTCGGCGCGCGCGGCGATCACCGCCTCGCCCGCCGCGATGCCCAGCGCCGCGGCGCTGCCCTCGGCGACCGGCGCCGTGGTGTCGAAGCCGAGGCCCGCCATCACGGCCGCAAAGTCCGGCTCCTGCGCCGGGAACAGGTCGACCAGCGCGGTATAGGCGGCCCAGCTCATCGCCTCGGCCTTGTTCGCGTCGTCGATGCGGTCGCCGCCCACCTGCAGCGCATCGCCGGTGACCAGCCCCGTCGCCGCCTCGTCATGCGCGGCCCAGGCCTCGTAGATCGCGGTGTGGGTGATGGCATAGGCGCGCGACGCGATCGTCGGCCCGGGCGCGGTCTCGACCACGGCCTGCTGCACGGCGATGTCCCAGAGGACCGAGACCGTGGGCGACGGGTCGTCGACGGTGACGAATTGCGTGGCGGGATCAAGCGTGAGTAGATCGGGAAACATGGCGGTTCCTTGCTCTGCTGCCGGCGACGCCGGGTTGGTCGACCTGACGGTGAAGACGCGCGAACGTTACGCTAAGGCATAGAGCCGCCACT
>JBCBPG010000080.1:0-10306 GCA_039820865.1 Pseudomonadota bacterium | reverse complement strand
TGCGCCCGGCCGGCGAACTGGCCCCATGTGACGAGAATGACCACGTGCATGGCGACGCACACGCGGACAGGGAGGCGCACGGCCAAGGTGACGGCCACGGACACGGTGACGGCCACGGGCACGGGGACGATCACGGCCATGGGGAAGGCCATGGGGACGAGCACGGGCACGGGCATGGGCACGGGGACGGCCACGGGGACGGCCACGGGGACGGGCACGGGGACGCGCATGGCGGTTCGCTGGACCCGCATCTGTGGCTGGAGCCCGCCAATGCGCGGGTCTGGCTGGAGGCGATCGCGGCGCGGCTGTCGGCGCTGGATCCGGCAGGCGCCGATCGCTACCGCGCCAACGCCGCCGCTGGCGCCGCGGCGATCGAGGCGGCCGAGTCGCGCGTGGCCGCCCGTCTGGCACCCGTGGCGGATCGTCCCTTTGTGATGGCCCATGATGCCCTGTTCTATTTTGAGACAAGGTTCGGGCTGTCGGGCGCGGTGTCGCTGGGCGCTGCGGACGGGGCGGCACCGGGCCCGCGGCGCCTCTCGGCGGTCGGAAAGGCGGCGGGCGAGGCGGGCGTGCGCTGCGTCTTTGCCGCCGTCGGCGCGGGCGCGGGGCCGGCCAAGGTGGTCGCGCGGGCCGCGGGCGCGGAAATGTTGACGCTTGATCCACTTGGCGCCGGTCTGGACCTGGGGCCCGGCACCTATCCGCTGCTGCTGGAGACGCTGGCGGATGCCATGGCAGGCTGTCTCGGCGACTGACGCAGCGGCGCGTCGTGCAGCACCGCGCGAGGGTGCGCGATTCGCTTCCGTTCCATCGTGAGACGCAAGATTCGAACCCGATGACCAAACGTTAAACAAGCTTCCGCGTCACGACAGCGTGTTCTAGCAATTCTCCTGAGCGTTGAAACCGTCGTGGCGTTTTCGCCCGTGGTTTGGGGAACATTGATGACGATTCGGTACTCGACCAAGTCGCTCCTTCGTGGCAGCTCGGCGTGGCGCAGCCCCGCCCTGTTGCGTCTCGACACGCCCTCGGCCGCGCCGGCCGCGGCGCCCGGCTATGCCCGCCACCGACCTGCGCCCCGCCCGATCGAGCGCCGCGACCTGATCGCCGAGCCGCTGGAGCCGCGGCTGCTGCTGTCGGCCGACCTGGTGCCGGGCGCCGAGGCGGCCTTCATCGCCGGTGTCGAGGCGCTGCGCGACACGCTGGACGACCTGTCGGGCGAGCCGCTGTTCGACCAGCCGATCCCCTTCGTCGACCGCTCGATCAACGACCTGGTGGACTATGACGCGGCGCTGGATGCCGTGCGGGCCGGCGCGCAGACCTATTTCGACACCGTGGCGACGGCGACCACGGCGGGGCTGGCGGCGGCGCTGGACCTGCTGCCCGAGACCGATGGCGCGGTGACGGGCGTCTTCACCTCGGGCGTGCACGAGATCGACCTGGTGCTGTCCGAGACGGTGAGCCCGGCGCCGCTGGTGCTGGACCTGTCCGAGACGGTCTTCGACGTGGAACTGGGCGTCGAGACGGCGGCGACGATCGACGTGGGCTCGACCCTGCGGCTGACCCTCGGCATCGGGATCGACCAGGACAACGGCAACCTCTTCTTCCTCGACCAGGCGGATCTCGAGGCGACGGCCACGGCCTCGGCGCCGGACATCGACATCACGCTCGATGCCGGTCCCGTGACCGCGACGGTGACCGACGGATCGGCCTCGATGGCGGCGACGATCACCGCGAGCCTGACCGACCCGAACAGCGACGGCCGGATCACCGCGACCGAGATCGCCAACTCGACGCCGGCGGGGCTGATCGACGGGGCGATCACCGGCTCGGCGGCGCTGGACCTGCCGCTCTCGGTCTCGGAACTCGGGCTGACCGACCGCTCGCTGACCGCCTCCTGGACCGATGACTTCCGCCCGACGGCGGCGACGGTGGGCTTTGCCGACGTCAATCTCGGCCGGCTGATCCGGCTGGGCGATGGCGGGTTCGAGGACTTCGTCACCGAGGGGATCGAGGCGCTGGGCGACGTGTTCGGCCAGCTCGGCAACGTGGAGTTCGGCGATTTCCCCGTGATCGGCGGCGAGATCGGCGGGCTGATCGGCATCGGCGGCGTGTTCGACGACGTGATCGACGCGCTGACCTCGCGCACCAGCCTGAGCGCGATGGTCCAGGCGCTGTCGACCGAGTTCGGGATCCCGGTGCAGCTGTCGCTGGCGACGAACCAGCTCAACCTGAACATCGATTTCGACGAGCAGGTGATCGAGAACCTCGACTTCGCGGTCGACGAGACGCTGGGCGGGACGGACCTGTCGTTCTCGGGCCAGCTGGAGGGGCGGGGCACGGCGACCGGGCAGATCGGGCTTGGCGTCAGTCTCAACCCGCTGACGGCGGCCGAGGAGCGGGTCTTCATCCGCCAGGGCTCGACGACGAGCTTCATCAACCTCGACGCGCAGCTGCTGACGGTGGCGCCGGTGATCGCCGAGGCCGCCTTCGGGCCGGCGCGGCTGCAGGTGCAGAACGGCTCGGTGCTGGTGGCGGGCGCGACCTCGGGCGTGATCAACCCGCTGCAGCAGGCCCGCCTCGGCCTGACGCTGGTCGACACGCGGCCGGGCGAGCCGAACGACCAGCGGATCTTCCTGGACGAGCTGGTGCAGGACGGGCCGCTGCCCTTCATCAGCACCAATACCGTGACGGGCGCGGTGCAGGTGCAGGGCGACCTGGCGGCCGAGTTCGACACGACGAACACGACGGTGCCGTTCACCATCGACTACGTGCTGGCGACCGGTGCGCCGACGGTGACGGTGGACACGACGGCGCTGCAGAACTTTGCCGTGACGGTCGCCAGCCAGCTGGCCGACCAGGCGGTGGATGCGGGCGTGGCGGCGGGCGTGGCGCAGATCGACGCCTGGACCGACACGCTGGCCACCTACCTGGAACAGGCCGACATCCTGAACCGCGACCTGCCGATCCTGGGCGAGAGCGTCAACGACCTGCTGGTGCCGGCCGACATCCTGCAGGGCATCTCGGACGCGCTGACGGGCGCGATCACCAACGGGCTGACGCCGGCGAACTTCGCCTCGGCCGTGGACAGCGCGTTCACCGCGCTCGAGGGCTCGGAGCCGACGCTCACGGGCGTCGACTTCTCGGTCGGCGGCGGCAGCAGCGCGGGCGGCTTCTCGGCGCTGACGGATGCGGCGGCCACGGCGCTGGGCTTCGACAGCGCGGGCGACCGGTACCTCTTCGACCTGCCGGTCAACTTCACCAAGACGCTGCTCGACCAGACGGTGAACTTCACCGGGACCGACGATGTCGCGGGCCTGGCGATCACCGCCAATGTCGACATCGTGCTGGACGGCATGCTGGACCTGACCTTCGGCATCGACCGCAATGCGGGGCTGGACCCGGCGACGGCCTTCTTCCTGCGCATCAACGACTTCGAGCTGGGGCTGATGGCGACGATCGGCGGCAATGCCGATCTGGACGTGGGCGCGGGGCTGGTGGCGGCCTCGGTGACGAATGCGAGCCTGGCGCTGGATGCGCGTCTGCGCCTCGGCATCGGCGCGCCGGTCGACCAGCCGCGGTTCCTGACGGTGACCGACCTGCTGGGCATCTCGGCCTCGGGCGCGGTCGAGGCCGAGGTGGTGACCTCGACGCTGACGGGGGGCGCGGATCTCGACGTCTCGCTGCCGGGCGGCGGGTCGCTGACGACGGCGCTGTCGCTGGCGGGCGATCCGCTGGCCGGCAGCTTCGACGTGGATCTCACGGGCGGCGATCCGACGGCGTTCCTCGACTTCTCGGACGTCACGGCGTCGAGCGTCGTCGCGACGCTGCGCCAGGTGACGAGCTTCCTGTCGAGCCTGACGGATGCGGACTTCTTCGACCAGGACCTGCCGCTGGTGGATGTGTCGCTGGGCGAGCTGCTCGACTATGGCCAGGCCTTCATCGACGATGTCGAGAGCGTGCTGCAGGGCACCGACGGCACGCCGACCTTCACCGACATCAACGGCTATATCGCGGCGCTGGAGGCGACGCCGGCCTTCGATGTGGGCGATGTGGGGGTCGAGTACCTGACGGCGACGCGGGAGCTGCTGTTCACGCTGTCGCTGGACCACACCTTTGCGCCGATCCCCGATGGCGGGTTCGAGTTCGACATCGACGTCTCGCCCTTGGGCGGCGTGTTCGGCACGGGCACCTTCTCGCTGACCGGCTCGACGACGCTGGACGTGGGCGTGGCGCTGGCGCTGGCCGGCGGGCGGGCCGAGATGATCGCCGCGCGGGGCGCGGTCACCAACGGCCGGCCGGGCGACGATGCGCGCTTCCAGATCATCACCGACGACGAGCGCACGATCAACGTGCTGGTCCCGGTCTCGGCGACGGCGGCGAACAACAGCCTGAGCGCGCTGGTCGTCGACGTGCGCGACGCGCTGCGCAGCGGGCTGGTCGAGGCCGGCTTCGCCTCGAACGCCATCGACGTGACGACGCGCTTCGTCAACGGCGCGACGCGGCTGGTCTTCGTGGCGGCCGAGGACGGGCCGACGGGCTTCACGGTCATCGCCGATGCCGAAGATGCGGCGGTGACCGGGCTTGGCATCGGCGATCCGGCCGTGCTGCAGCCGGTGCTGTCGGCCGAGGCGCCGCTGCCCTCGGACGGCGTGCTGGCCAGCCCGGCGAGCTTTGACGTCAGCGTCGGCGGCATGTTCGTCGGCAGCGTGAGCGTGCCCGCGGTGACGCCGGACGTGCCGGACGACAACCTCCAGCCCGGCAGCAGCGGGGTGGGCACGGCGGCCAACGCCATCGTCTCGGCGATCAACGCGGCGCTGTCGCCGATCAACACGGCGATCTCCTCGGGCCAGATCATCGCCACGCTGGGCGCGGCGGGCGAGCTGCAGCTGGTGGGCTCGGGCGGGCTGGGCGCGTTTAGCGTGACGGCGCAGGCGGGCAACCCGGCGGTGACGGTGCTGGGGCTGCCGGCCTCGGGCGCGGCGGCGCAGACGACGGTGCTGCAGATCTCGGACACCAACGTGGCCGATGCGATCCGGTTCACCGATCTCGACGCCACGGCCAGCTTTGCCGCGACCGGCACCTTCGATGCGGTCGCGAATTTCGGGGTGGTCGAGCTGGCGGTGACGGGGGCGAACGCCTCGCTCTCGGGCGGGGTCAGCTTCGGGCTCTCGCCCGCCTCGGTCAGTCTCGGCCAGCTCTTCGACGGTCTGGACAACCCGACCTCGATCTTCGGCGCGTCGCTGCAGTTCACGGGCACCGGCAGCGCGACGCTGCCGGTCGCGGTCACGGGGCCGCTGGCGACGCTGATCGGGCTGTCGGGGACGGCGTCCTTCGACCTCTCGGCGTCCGACATCTTCACGCCGACGACCTGGACGGCGGATTTCGCCAATGCCTCGCAGCTGCTCGACTTCGACGGCATCGATGCCGACGACCTGGGACGCGCGCTGCAGGCGCTGGTCGACGCGGTGCGGAACCTGGCGACCAACACCTTCCTCAATGTCGAGATCCCGCTGATCGACGTGCGGATCTCGGACGTCCTCGACGTGGTGGACCGGCTGGCGGCGGATGCGCAGGCGCTGATCGACCAGGGTGTGCCCTCGCTGAACGCGTTCGAGCAGATCCTGCAGGACCTGATCGCCAACATCACGGGGCTGTCCGGCGACGTGGTGACGCTCAGCTGGGACAACGTGCTGAAGGACCTGCGCTTCGACGTCACCTATGCGCCGAACATCGCGAGCCAGACGCTGGGCTTCAACTTCGACCTCGACAGCCTGGGGCTGGGGGCGATCGCCAACCTGCCGGGGATCGGCGGGCTGGTCGAGGTGGGCGGCAATGGCGAGCTGACGGTCAGCCCGAGCTTCTCGGCGCTGCTGTCCTTCGGCTTCACGCTGACCAACCCGACCTCGCCGCAGCTCTACATCCACCGCGACACGGGCGTGACGGCGGGGCTGCGCGTGGCGACGACCCAGCCGCTCAACCTCAAGGTCGGCGGCGGGCCGTTCACGATCGAGATCGCCAACGGGTCGGTCGCCTTCGACGCGACGGGGGCCAGCACGGCACCGGCGACCTTTACCGTGGGCGTGATCGACACGCAGGAGCGCTGGAACCCGGCCTCGATCTTTGCCGGCAACAACTTCCGCTCGTTCTTCGACGCGACGCTGGATGGCGAGATCGTCGCCAGCCTGCCGCTGGTGGTGGGCGGCAGCCCGCAGGGCGCGCTGGATTTCGAGGTCCGCGACCTGCAGACCTTCATCGACCGGATCTTCCGCGGCGTGTCGACCACGGCGCTGTTCAACGGCACCAACCCTGACTTCGTGCTGAACGTGCCGGACCTGTCGACGGTGTTCGACAATCTCGACCTGCTGGGCTCGGGCGACGATTTCGTCGACAACATCATCCTGTTCCTCGAGGTCCTGGAGGACGTGCTCGACGGCAAGGTGTTCGGCATCGAGCTGCCCTTCGTCGGCGACAACCTGGCCGATGCGGCGGATTTCGTGGGCGAGATCCGGATGGCGCTGGACACGGCGAACGCGCTGCGCGGTGCCTCGGGCATCGATGCGGCGCGCCAGGCGCTGTTCGACCTGTTCACCTCGCCCGCCTTCGACCTGCTGCAGGACATCACCGGCGACGGCATGGTCACGCTGGCGGATATGCGGGTGAACCTGATCCGCGAGACCGGTCAGAGCCGCGTCGACTATGACGGGCTGACCACGGCCGAGCGCGACGCGATCGACCTGCTGGACGTGCAGGACATCGACTTCGACTTCACCCTGGGCGGGACCTGGGGCACGGGCATCGACGTGGCCTTCGAGCTGGGCCTGCCGGCGCTGTCGCTGTCGATCTCGGAAGGGTCGAGCCTGCAGGGCACGATCGACTGGACGCTGGACACGGGCTTCGGCATCGACCGCACCAACGGCTTCTACATCAACACCTTCGGCGAGGATCTGGATGTCACGCCGACCTTCGGGCTGAGCGAGGGCTTCCAGGTCGTCGGCCAGCTCGGCTTCCTGCAGCTGCTGATCTCGCAGACCACGGGGTCCAGCACCGGGCTGACCGGCAACGTGGGCGTCGATCTCGACGGCATCAGTGCCGGGACGGGGCTGGAGAAGCTCTACATCCAGAACTTCGGCACGGCCTTCGCCAATTCGGACATCGACTTCAACCTGTCGGCCGGCGCGAACCTCGACCTGCAGTTCGGCGGCGGGTTCAACTTCAACGAGACGACGCAGCGCTTTGAGGAGATCAGCGCCTTTCCCTCGATCGAGGGCGAGCTGGTCATCAACTATCCCATCATCGGGACGACCGCGACCGGCGGGGCGGCGCCCGAGGTGCGCTTCGACAACCTGCGCCTCGATCTCGGCAGCTTTGCGCGCGACCTGCTGGGCCCGGTCTTCGACCCGATCTCGGCCTTCCTCGAGCCGCTGGACCCGCTGCTCGACTTCTTCAACGCGCCGATCCCGGGCATCTCGGACCTGGCCGGCCGCTCGATCACGCCGATCGACCTGGCGCGGCTCTATGCGCAGGGCGGGCAGTACGAGGGCTTCGTCAGCTTCCTCGACAGCCTGTCGGAGCTGGCGCAGCTGCTCGGCTTCGTCAGCGAGTTCTCGAGCAACGATCTCGACATCCCGCTCGGCAGCCTGGACTTCGGCAGCCTGGACCTGCGCGATCCGAACGCGCTGGCGCCCTCGACCGTCGACAATCTCAGCCTGGACCAGCTGGCCTCGCGCCTCGGCGCCACGCTGAACAGCGCCGATGACATCCGCGGCTCGGTCGCCTCGGCCGGCGGCAGCGCGGCGATGTTCTCCTCGGGCTTTGGCGACGACGGGGGCTTCTCGTTCCCGATCCTCGACAACCCGGCCTCGATCCTGGGCATGCTGTTCGGGCGCAATGTCGACCTGATCCGCTATGACATGCCGACCTTCAATCTCGGCTTCGGGATCCCGTCGATCTTCCTCGGCGCGACGGCGATCGGGCCGGTGCCGGTGACGTTCTACCTGGGCGGCAGCCTGGGGCTGGAGATCGACCTCACCTTCGGCTTCGACACCTTCGGGCTGGCGCAGTTCGCGTCCTCGCCGCCCGATAGCCGGAGCTTCGGCGACATCTTCAACGGCTTCTACATCCTCGACACCGACACGCCGGGCGGCGAGGACCCGCTGGAGATCGCGCTGCGCGCGCGTGTGCAGCTGGAGGCCGCGGCGGGTATCCGCGGACTGGCGGCGATCGGCGTCAATGGCGGGATCGAGGCCGAGATCGGCTTCAACATCAACGACGTGCCCGACCCCGAGACGATGCAGGAGGACGGGCGGCTGCGCTGGCCCGAGGTCATCCAGCGCCTCGGCGAGGGCTCGCCGCTGTGCATCTTCGACGTGGGCGGCGCGCTGCGGCTGTTCTTCGAGGCCTTCGTCGAGATCCTGTTCGTCTTCAAGGGCACGCTGCCGATCACGCCGCCGATCACCATCGCCTCGTTCGAGGTCGATCTCTGCGGCGACCCGCCCGAGCTGGCCGAGCTGATGGACGACGGCACGCTGGTGCTGAACGTGGGCGACCGCGCGGCGCTGCGCGACGTGGGCGTGGGCGCGGCCGGCACGCGCACCGCCGACATCACCGCCGAGGATTATGTGCTGACCGAGCTTGGCGGCGGCATCGTGCGGATCGACGCGTTCGGTGTGACGCGGGTCTACGGCAATCCCGACGACGGCTTCGTCGAGCGGATCGTGGGCGATGCGGGCACCGACGACGACAGCATCATCGTCGACGGACCGCTGCGCGACCGGCTGGGCAATGCCCTGACGCTGGACCTGATCGGCGGCTCGGGCAACGACGTGCTGGTCACGGGGGCGGCCAACGACACCGTCCAGGGCGGCAGCGGCAACGACACGATCATGGCCGGCGACGGCGACGACATCGTGGTCGGCAGCCTGCTGAGCGACGCGGGGCTCGCCTCGGAGGAGAACGAGCTCGACGCCGGCGCCGGCAACGACACGATCCTGGGCTCGGACGGCAACGACACGGCCTTTGGCGAGGACGGCGAGGACATCATCATCCTCGGCGGCGGCAACGACGCGGGCTATGGCGGCGACGGTAACGATTCGATCTTCGGCGGCACCGGCAACGATGCCGTGGTGGGCGAGGCCGGGGTCGACATCGTCTCGGGCATGGCGGGCATCGACCTGGTGATCGGCGGCTCGGACGCTGACGAGCTCTATGGCGATCTCGACCCCACGCCCAACGGCTATGTGCCCGCGGCCGTGTCGCTGTTCGGCGCGGCCACGCCCTCGGCCGACAGCGGCGACCTGATCTTCGGCGACGTGATGGCGGTGAGTTCGTCGTCGCCCGGCGCCAACCTCGCGTCGACGGGCTTTGGGCTCTCGATCACCAACCTGCAGAGCCAGCTGGGCCGGCCGGATCGCGACGGCGGCAACGGCGCGGCCGACGTGATCCGCGGCCAGGGCGGCGGCGACGTGATCTTCGGCCAGGCGGGCGGCGACGACATCCAGGGCCAGGGCGGCGGCGACACGGTGCTGGGCGGCAGCGGGCAGGACACCGTCACCGGCGGGCAGGGCGACGACAGCCTGGACGGCGGGGCGGACGACGACACGCTGCTGGGCAATGCCGGCGACGACACGGTGCTGGGCTCGGGCGGCGACGACAGCATCCGCGGCAATGCCGACAACGACCTGCTGTTCGGCGGCGCGGACGAGGACGAGATCTTCGGCGACGACGGCGACGACACGGTCTTCGGCGGCACCGAGAACGACCGCATCCGCGGCCAGGCCGGCAACGACCAGCTCTATGGCCAGGAGGGCCAGGACCTGGTGCTGGGCGGCACCGGCAACGACACCGCCAGCGGCAACGACGATGCCGACATCGTCGACGGCCAGGACGGCAACGACGTGGTCCAGGGCGGCGACGGCGACGACATCGTCCGCGGCGGGCGCGGCAACGACAACGTGCTGGGCGAGCGCGGCGACGACACGCTGCTGGGCGAGGACGGTAACGACACGATGTCGGGCGGTCGCGACGACGACCTGGTCCATGGCGGTGCCGGCACCGACAGCATCCTCGGCAATTCGGGCGACGACACGCTGTTCGCCGATCGCGGCACGGCCAACGTGCTGCGCGGCGGCGAGGGCGACGACGAGATCCACGGCTCGGTCGACGGGGCGCTGACGCTGGCGCTGGGCGACGACATCTTCGGCGATGACGGCAACGACCTGATCTTCGGCTATGCCGGCGCGGACCAGATCTTTGGCGGGCTGGGCGACGACAGCGTCGATGCCGGCGCGGGCCCGGACAGCGTCCAGGGCGG
>JBCBPG010000079.1:0-10373 GCA_039820865.1 Pseudomonadota bacterium | reverse complement strand
TCAATGCGGGCGCCCGGTCGCCGCGGCGAGGCCGGCGGGCGCTTCGGCGAAGAACAGCAGGAAGCCGTCGGGGTCCTTCACATGGAACTCCCGCGCGCCATAGGGCCGGTCGAAGGGCGGGCGGACGCGGTGGGCGGGCAGCGCGGCCAGCGCCGGGGCGAGCGCGGCGTAGAGCCCGTCGACATCCGCCGTCCAGACATAGGCCGAGAGGTGTTCGCGCGTCGCCTCGAGCGCGCGCTTCTGGGGCGCGCGCAGCAGCATCAGCCGGACGGCGTCGCGCGCGATCAGCGCGGCCGAGCGGTCCTCGTTGGCGCGCAGCACCTCGAAGCCGAGGGCATCGACGTAGAAGCGGAGCGAGACGGCGATGTTCTGCACCGGGACGATGGGGGCGATGGCGTCGAGCGGCGCGGCCGATCGGGCGGCTCCGGCCCCCTCGCAGGCGATGCGCTCCAGCGTGTGTGTCAATTTATCGACTCCTCGACCGCTCCCGGTGTCAAAACTCGACTCGCTGCGCCAAGGATGTGTCGCAAACCGGGATCTGTCGAGGGCGCGAAAGCGCCATCGCGCCCGAAATCACAACGCTTGATGCCGCCCGTCGCCGCGACACCGGCGGCGCGGGCGCCGGGCGCGGCCGCGCTCAGCCGATCGAGAGGGCGAGGAGGCGGGAGATCTGGGCGTTGGGCCGGCCCGACTGGGTGCGCCAGGTGTCATAGGCGGCCTGGATGGCGGCCATGGCCTTCTTCGAGGTTGGCGCCCCGTCGATCACGCCTTCGCGCTGGAGGGCGGCGACCATGTCGGTCGAGGTGACCCAGCCGTCGGCCCCCATCATGCGCAGGAAGTACTGCGCCGTCGTGCCGCCGAGCCGGGCGCCGCGCTTCTTGAGGGTCTCCAGCGTCTCGGCATAAGCGGTGGCCGGTCGCGCGGCGAACCAGGCGGCGGCGCTGCCATGCTCGCGCGCGAGATCGCCGAAGAAGACCGCGTTGTCCCGGATCGCGCGCGCCTTGGCCATGTGGCCGATGCCGCCGGCCTTGGCCGCGATCTCCAGCGCCTCGTCGTCCATCAGCGCGCAGCGGCCGGGGACGAAGCGGTGGAAGGCGTTCTCGAAGCCGGGCCACTTCGCCTCGACCACCTGCCAGTTGAAGCCGGCCGAGAAGACCATGCGCGAGAGCGTCGAAAGCCAGCGGTCGTCGGGGATGGCGGCCAGCGCCGCGGCGGTGAGGGGACGGGGCAGCAGCGCCTCGACCGCCTCGGCACCGCCATGGTGGCCGGCGGCCAGGGCGTGGATCTCGTCGAAATGGCGCATGGTCGGGTCTCCGTGGTCTTCGACGATGGAAGGTGGGGGGCGGGTCGTGGGCGCACAACGCGCACGCCGGTTGCTTGGTGCCACCGATGGCGGGCCGGGCGGCGCGGTGGCCCGGCGGCCTGACAGCCCGGCTTGACACTGCCAGGCGGAAAGCCTAGCCGGCGCGTGGGCGCGTCGCCGGGCGAGGGCGGGTGGCGGCGGGCTCAGTATACCCGCCCTCGGACATGGAGCGTCCCATGACGCCAGCCTCCTCGGATGCAGCCGAGGCGGTGCGCGACGGTCGGATGACCGCGCCCGCCAGACCTGCGAGCAAGCCCGCCAATCCCAACTTCTCCTCCGGCCCCTGTTCCAAGCGCCCCGGCTGGTCGGCCGAGGCGGTGGCCGCCAAGGCCTGGCTCGGCCGGTCGCACCGCGCCGCCGGCCCCAAGGCGCAGCTTGCCGACGCGATCCAGCGCACGGCCCGGCTGCTGGGCGTGCCGGCGGACTATCGCGTGGGCATCGTGCCCGCGTCCGACACCGGCGCCTACGAGATGGCGATGTGGTCGATGCTGGGCGCGCGCCCGGTCGACATGCTGGCCTGGGAGAGCTTTGGCGCGGGCTGGGTCACGGATGCGGTCAAGCAGCTGAAGCTGGAGGACTGCCGCGTGATCGAGGCGCCCTATGGCGCCCTGCCCGACCTCGCCGCGGTGCGGCCGGAGGCCGATCTCTGCTTCACCTGGAACGGGACGACCAGCGGCGCCCGGGTGCCGGGTGGCGACTGGATCGCGGCCGATCGCGCGGGCCTGACGCTGGTCGACGCGACCTCGGCCGCCTTCGCCCAGCCGATCGACTGGGCCAGGGTCGATGTGGCGACCTTCAGCTGGCAGAAGGTGCTGGGAGGCGAGGGCGCGCATGGCGTGCTGGTCCTCTCGCCCCGCGCGGTCGAGCGGCTGGAGACCTACGTGCCGCCGCGGCCGCTGCCCAAGATCTTTCGCCTGACCAAGGGCGGCAAGCTGATCGAGGGCGTGTTCCGGGGCGAGACGATCAACACCCCCTCGATGCTGGCCGTCGCCGACTATGTCGATGCGCTGGACTGGGCCGAGGGCCTGGGGCTGGCGGGCATGCATGCGCGCGCGGATGCGAATTTCGCGGCGCTGCAGGGCTGGGTCGACCGGACGGCCTGGGTCGAGAACCTGGTGGCCGAGCCCGCGCACCGGTCGAACACCTCGGTCTGCCTCAGGATCGTCGACCCCGCCGTGGCGGCGCTGGACGACAAGGCGCAGAAGGCGCTGACCAAGCGGATGGCGACGCTGCTCGAGGCCGAGGCGGCCGCCTACGACATCAACGGCTATCGCGACGCCCCGGCGGGCCTGCGCATCTGGTGCGGCGCGACCGTCGAGGCGGCGGATGTCGAGGCGCTCTGCCCCTGGCTCGACTGGGCCTTCGCCGTGGCCCGCGCTGAAGCGCTCGGCTGAGATCGTCGCGCCCGGCGGCCAGGCCTCCCCCCCGACCCCCCTCCGAGACGGAGGGGGGAGGCGGCAGCGGCCGGTGCCGGGCACGACCCCGGGAACAATGCGATGTGCCCCGACCCCGCGCCCCCCTCTCCCCCCGGGAGAGGGGCCGGGGGAGAGGGAGAGAGGAGAGGGCGATGCCCAGGGTACTGATTTCCGACAAGCTGTCCGAGGCGGCCGTGCAGATCTTTCGCGATCGCGGCGTCGAGGTCGATTTCGAGCCCGATCTCGGCAAGGACCCCGAGCGGCTCGCGGCCGTGATCGGCGGCTATGACGGGCTGGCGGTGCGCTCGGCCACCAAGGCGACGGGTGCGATCATCGCCAGGGCCGACAACCTGCGCGTCATCGGGCGCGCCGGGATCGGGGTGGACAACATCGACATCGCCGCCGCCTCGGCGCGCGGGATCGTGGTGATGAACACGCCCTTCGGCAACTCGATCACCACGGCCGAGCATGCGATCGCGATGATGTTCGCGGTGGCGCGGCAGATCCCGGCGGCCTCGGCCTCGACCCATGCGGGCCGTTGGGAGAAGTCGCGCTTCATGGGGGTCGAGATCACCGGCAAGACGCTGGGGGTCGTGGGCTGCGGCAATATCGGCTCGGTGGTCGCCTCGCGGGCCGTGGGGCTGCGCATGAAGGTGGTGGCCTATGACCCGTTCCTCTCGGCCGACCGGGCACAGGAGCTTGGGGTCGAGAAGGTCGAGCTGGACGACCTGCTGGCACGGGCGGATTTCGTGACGCTGCACCTGCCGAAGACCGAGAAGACGGCCAACATCCTCTCGGCCGGGCGCATCGCCGCCATGAAGCCGGGCGCGCGGCTGATCAACTGCGCCCGCGGCGGGCTGGTCGACGAGGCGGCGGTGGTCGAGGCGCTGAAGGCGGGGCGCCTGGCGGGCGCGGCCTTCGACGTCTTCGCGGTCGAGCCGGCCAAGGAGAACCCGCTCTTCGGTCTCGACAACGTGGTGGTGACGCCGCATCTCGGCGCCTCGACCAGCGAGGCGCAGGAGAACGTGGCGCTGCAGGTGGCCGAGCAGATGGCCGACTACCTCAATCACGGCGCGATCTCGAACGCGATCAACGCGCCCTCGATCACGGCCGAGGAGGCGCCGGTGCTGCGGCCCTGGGTCGGGCTGGCCGAGGTGCTGGGCGGTTTCGCGGGCCAGCTGACCGAGGAGGCGATCGACGAGATCGAGATCGAGTTCGTGGGCAAGGTCGCGGAGCTGAACCTGAAGCCGCTGACCGCGGCGCTGACGGCCTCGCTGCTCGCGCCGCAGATGGGCGAGGGGGCGGTCAACATGGTCTCGGCCCCGATCCTGGCGCGCGAGCGGGGCATCCAGATCGCCGAGACGCGGAAGGGCGCGCAGGGGGCCTATGGCACCTATGTGCGGCTGATCGTGCATACGGGGGTGAAGAACGGGGCGGCAAAGACGCGTTCGGTCGCGGGCACGCTGTTCTCGGACGGCCGGCCGCGGTTCATCCAGATCAAGGGCATCGGGATGGAGGCCGAGCCGCAGCCGAACATGCTCTACCTGGTGAACACCGACGAGCCCGGCTTCATCGGGGCGGTCGGCATGAAGACGGCCGAGCAGGGGGTCAACATCGCGACCTTCCACCTGGGCCGCGCGGCCAAGGGGGGCGAGGCGATCACGCTGCTCGGCGTCGACGATCCGCTCTCGGACGACGTGCTGGCCGCGATCCGGGCGCTGCCGCAGGTGCGCGAGGCCAAGGCGTTGACCTTCCGCTGACCTTCCGCTGAGGCGAGCCTGGCGGAATCGCGGCTGGTCGCCGCGATGGGTCCTGCGGGGTCGCCCGGCAGGACCGGTCTTTCCGGGCGCCGCAGGCTGCGTGTAACGCACTGCCGGAAGAAGGGGACGCTCGCCGCCGGGCAGTCCCCTTTGAGGGCTCAAAGGGGACGGTCGACAGCGTGGGCGAAGGGCGGGGCGCGTCAAGGACGGGCGGCTTCGCCGTCGCTGCGCGATCCTTGACCCGCCCCGTCCTTCGCTTCCTGGCCGTGGGAGGCGGGGTCGGCCGCGCCGTTGCGGGCGGTCGGGCAGTGGTCGGACGGCGAGGCGTCGGCCGTCGTGGTCGCGCCGGGCGTGGCGACGGCGCCGGGCTCAAGCATGACGGCCGGGGGCATCTGCAGCGCCTCGGCATCGAACGTGGCGCCGAGATCCTCGAAGCGCCTCGCGGCGGGCAGGACGCGGCGTTCGAGGCTGGCGAGCGTTCGGTTGTAGCGCTCGACCGACTGGCGGAGCGCCTGGCCGAGGCTGGAGAGATGGCCACCGAGCGTGCCGAGGCGTTCGTGCAGGTCACGCGCGGCTTCGGCGACCTCGCGGGCATTGGCGGCGAGATGCGTCTGCTGCCAGCCCTGCGCGATGGCGCGGAGGAGGCCGACGAGCGTCGTGGGCGTCGCCACCAGCACCCGGGCGCGGAAGGCCTCCTCCATCAGCGCGGGATCGGCCTCGACGGCGGCGGCGTGGAAGGCCTCGCCCGGCAGGAACATCACGACGAAATCCGCGGCCTCGGGCAGGTGCTGCCAGTAGGCCCTGGCCGAGAGCTGGCGCAGATGCGCGCGGACCTGGGCGGCGTGGCGGGCCATCGCCTCGGCCTCGGCCGCGGGGTCGGTCGCCTCGACCGCGTCGAGCCAGGCGTCGAGCGGGGTCTTGGCATCGACGACGATGGCGCGGTCGCCGGGCAGGCGGACGATGGCGTCGGGCCTGAGGCGCCCGTCGGCGGTGTCGAGCGTGACCTCGGTGGCGAAGTCGACATGGTCGACCAGGCCTGCGAGTTCGAAGACGCGCCTCAGATGCAGCTCGCCCCAGCGCCCGCGGGTCTTGGGCGCGCGCAGCGCCTGGACGAGGCGCCGGGTCTCGCCGCGGAGGTCCTCGTTGACGCGCCGGATCTCGCCCACCTGGGTCTCGATGGCGCGATAGGCCCCTTCGCGCGCGGTCTCGATCTCGCCGACGCGGGTCTCGAGGCGGGCGAGCGTGGCGGCCAGCGGGGTCACGAGGGCGGCGACCTCGTCGCGGCGGCGGGCGAGATCGGCATCGGCGGCGGCGCCGTGGGCGGCGTTGCGCTCGGAGACCAGCGCGAGGAAGCGCTCGGCATTGGCGCCGAGGGCGTCCGAGGCGAGATGGGCGAAGCGGTCGGCGAGGCTGGCCTCGGCGCGGGTGAGCGCCTCGAGCCGGGCCGCATGCTCGCGCCGCTCGGCCTCGAGCGTGCCGGTCAGCGTGGCGTTCTCGGCCCAGGCATCGGCCAGCGCGTCGCGCAGCCGCGCGCCGTCCTCGGCCAGCTGGACGGCGCGCTCGCCCCGTACCTCGGCCGCCGCGAGGGCGCGCTCGGCCCCCCAGGCGCGCGTCTCGGCGGCGCTGCGGGCGGTGGCGGCGGGGCGGGCGGCGAGCGCCCAGGTCGCCAGCGCGCCGGCAAGGAGCCCGAGCGCGGCCGCGAGCACCACGGCCAGCAGCGCCTCGGGCGCGGCGAGGGTGGCAGGCAGGGCGAGGCGGTCGATGATGGCGGCCTCCGTCACGGATTCAGCGTTTGTTCTCACATGGGCTGGCCGGAATGGCGAGAGGGGCGCGCGCGATGGGCGGTGAAAGGCGCGGGCGCGTTGCCGGGAGGGCGCGGTCGCGGGAGGGCGCGGTGGCGGGGCGGTCGGGCGGTTCGGTGCACGCGCCCTGCGGGCAGCGGCGCCGGCCGTGGCGGGACGGTGCGCGATCGCTACCGGCGCGGTTGCCGGCCGTTCACGGGTTGCGGCCCACGATGACGCGGGTCGGGACGTGGCCCGGGGGGGGCACCGTCGCCGCCGCCTGGCGCCGGGCTAGATCGCCGGAAGCGACAGGAACGACAGGAACGACGGGGACGACGGGGCGGAGGCGCGCGATGAGCGAGGACAAGGCGGAACCGGTGGTGGCGCAGGCGGCGCCCTACCCGGTCGAGGTCGAGGCGGGGAAGACCTATTTCTGGTGCACCTGCGGGCGCTCGAAGGCACAGCCCTTCTGCGACGGCAGCCATGCCGGCACCGGGCTGGCGCCCATGCGCCATGACGCCGAGGCCGACGGGCGGCTCTTCTTCTGCGGCTGCAAGGCGACGGCCAGGGCGCCGCTCTGCGACGGGTCGCATTCGCGGCTGTAGGGCCACCCCGGGCCGTCGCGGTTTTCCGATGCACCGCCCTTCCCCTCTCCGGGCGCGCACCCTAAGAGGGCACGGGTCCGCAAGGACGGCACTCCCGGGAGCGCGTGATGGCGAATGTTGTGGTGATCGGCGCCCAGTGGGGCGACGAGGGCAAGGGCAAGATCGTCGACTGGCTCTCGGAGCGGGCCGACGTGATCGTGCGCTTCCAGGGCGGGCACAACGCCGGCCACACGCTGGTCATCGGCGAGACGGTCTACAAGCTGTCGCTCCTGCCTTCCGGCATCGTGCGGCCGGGCAAGCTCTCGGTCATCGGCAACGGCGTGGTGCTGGACCCCTGGGCGCTGGTGGCCGAGGTCGAGAAGCTGACGGCCCAGGGCGTCGCGATCTCGCCCGAGACGCTGCTGATTGCCGAGAACACGCCGCTGATCCTCTCGGTCCACCGCGATCTCGACCAGATCCGCGAGGCGGCGGCGGGCGCGTCGAAGATCGGCACGACGGGGCGCGGCATCGGGCCGGCCTACGAGGACAAGGTGGGCCGGCGGGCGGTGCGGCTGGCGGACCTGGCCGATGCGGCGACGGTGGACGCGCGGCTCGACCGGCTGATGGCGCATCACGAGCCGCTGCGCCGCGGGCTGGGGGCCGAACCGGTCGATCGCGAGAAGCTGAAGGCCGAGCTGACCGAGATCGCGCCCCGGATCCTGCCCTATGCCGCGCCCGTCTGGCGCCGGCTGGCCGAGTGCCGGGCCGAGGGGCACCGCATCCTGTTCGAGGGGGCGCAGGGCGCGCTTCTCGACATCGATTTCGGCACCTACCCTTACGTGACCTCGTCCAACACCATGGCGGGCCAGGCGGCGACGGGCTCGGGCATGGGGCCGGACGCGATCGACTTCGTGCTGGGGATCGTCAAGGCCTACACGACGCGGGTGGGCTCGGGGCCGTTCCCGACCGAGCTGACCGATGCGACGGGCCAGCGGCTGGGCGAGCGGGGGCACGAGTTCGGCACCGTCACGGGCCGCCAGCGGCGCTGCGGCTGGTTCGACGCGGCGCTGGTGCGCCAGACCTGCAAGACGGCGGGGATCTCGGGGATCGCGCTGACCAAGCTGGACGTGCTGGACGGGATGGAGGCGCTGAAGATCTGCACAGGCTATCGCCTGGACGGTGCCGAGATCGACCACCTGCCGACCGCGGCCGACGCGCAGGCCCGTGTCGAGCCGATCTACGAGACCATGCCCGGCTGGTCCGAGAGCACCGCCGGCGCGCGGCGCTGGCTGGACCTGCCGGCCGAGGCGATCAAGTACGTCAAGCGCGTCGAGGAGCTGATCGACACGCCCGTCGCCCTCCTCTCCACCAGCCCCGAACGCGACGATACCATCGTGGTGACCGACCCCTACCGCCGCTGACCGGGCTGGACACCGCCGCGGGGCACCGCCGCGGGGCGCCGCCGCGGGGCACGGACACTGGGCGGGCAGCCTGCGCGTGGACGCTCGGCGCCGGCCTCCCCCCTGGCCCCCCTCCGGTTCGGAGGGGGGAAGCGCTGGGCCTGCCGTTCGCGCCCCCCTCTCCCCGCGGGAGAGGGGTTGGGGGAGAGGGGTAGAGCGGCACAGGGTCGCGGGGCGGCGCTTCCGCCATGGTGCTGTGCGGAAAGGTCTCGATGGCGGGGGTGCAGCAGAGACGGTTTTCGTGTTTTGTTCACGTTCTGGAGACTCGCTTTCGCGCCGCCGTCTGCTAGGTGGACGCGCTGGTCTGGTGCAGGACGCGGAACGGTGGGGCGATGGCGGAACTCAAGTACCTCTCGGTCCGGGGCGCGCGCGAGCACAACCTCAAGAATGTCGACGTCGCCATCCCCCGGAACTCGCTGACCGTGATCACCGGGCTCTCGGGCTCGGGCAAGTCGTCGCTCGCCTTCGACACGATCTATGCCGAGGGGCAGCGGCGCTATGTCGAGAGCCTCTCGGCCTATGCGCGCCAGTTCCTGCAGATGATGGAGAAGCCCGACGTCGATCATATCGAGGGGCTGTCGCCGGCGATCTCGATCGAGCAGAAGACGACGTCCAAGAACCCGCGCTCGACCGTCGGCACGGTGACCGAGGTCTACGACTACATGCGCCTGCTCTTTGCCCGCGCGGGCACGCCGATCAGCCCCGCCACGGGCGAGCCGATCGAGGCGCAGCAGGTCAGCGACATGGTCGACGGGGTGATGGCGATGCCCGAGGGCACGCGCGCCTATCTGCTGGCCCCCATCGTGCGCGACCGCAAGGGCGAATACCGCAAGGAGCTGCTCGACCTGCGCAAGCAGGGGTTCCAGCGGGTCAAGATCGACGGCGCGTTCTACGAGCTGGACGACCTGCCGAGCCTCGACAAGAAGCTGCGCCACAACATCGACGTCGTCGTCGACCGGCTGGTGGTGAAGGAGGGGCTGGAGGGGCGTCTGGCCGACAGCTTCACCACGGCGCTCGCGCTGGCCGAGGGGATCGCGATCATCGAGACCGCGCCGGTCAAGCCCGACGATGCGCCCGAGGACGCGCCCGACCCGGAGCCGCAGCGCATCACCTTCAGCGAGAAGTTCGCCTGCCCGGTCTCGGGCTTCACGATTGCCGAGATCGAGCCGCGGCTGTTCTCGTTCAACGCGCCCTTCGGGGCCTGCCCGACCTGCGACGGGCTCGGCCACGAGATGTTCTTCGACGAGAAGCTGGTGGTGCCGGACGACACGCTCTGCCTGGCCGACGGCGCCATCGCGCCCTGGGCCAAGTCGAAGACGCCGGTCTTCAAGCAGACGCTGGACGCGCTGGCCGCCCATTACGAGTTCTCGCCGAACACGCCCTGGCGCAAGCTGTCGAAGGAGGTGCGCGAGCTGATGCTCCGCGGCTCGGGCAGCGAGAAGATCAAGTTCCGCTTCGACGACGGCGGGCGGGTCTACTCGGTCAGCCGGACCTTCGAGGGCGTGATCCCCAACATGGAGCGGCGCTACCGCGAGACTGACTCGAACATGATCCGCGAGGAGTTCGAGCGCTACCAGGCCCGGCGCGCCTGCCATGCCTGCGGCGGCCACCGGCTCAGGCCCGAGGCGCTCTGCGTCAAGATCGGCGGGCGCCATGTCGGGCACATCACCCAGATGCCGATCCGCGAGGCGCGCGCCTGGGCCGAGAACGTGAACGAGGACCTGTCGCCCCAGAAGCAGAAGATCGCCGTCGCCATCCTCAAGGAGATCCGCGAGCGGCTGGGCTTCCTGGTCGATGTCGGCCTCGACTATCTCACCATGGCGCGGGGCTCGGGCACGCTCTCGGGCGGCGAGAGCCAGCGCATCCGGCTGGCGAGCCAGATCGGCTCGGGCCTGACGGGGGTGCTCTACGTGCTGGACGAGCCCTCGATCGGGCTGCACCAGCGCGACAACGGGCGGCTGCTGACCTCGCTCAAGGGGCTCCGCGACCAGGGCAACACCGTCATCGTCG
>JBCBPG010000078.1:0-10391 GCA_039820865.1 Pseudomonadota bacterium | reverse complement strand
CGGTGACGCGACCGGGGCCGCGGATCAGCGGATCATGCGGCCTCGTCGGTCTCCACCGGATCGGCCGCGCTATCGTCGCCGGTCTCGGCCGTGGCATCCTTGCGGGTGGTGCGCTTCTTCAGCATGTGCTCGGGCACCGGTCGGAGCAGGAAGGCCGGCGTGTGATCGCCGAGGCCGACCACCGGCTCGTCGCGCCGCCCGCCGTCGCGCCCGCGCCGGCGATCGCCGCCCCGGTCACGGTCGCGGTCGCCGCCCCGGTCGCTGCCGCGGTCGCGGCCACGTCCCCGGCCCTGGTCGTCCTCGCGCTCGGCCTTCTCGGCGCGTCGCTCGACCCTGGGTTCTTCGCTCGGCGCTGCCGTCTCGGTCGTGGCCTCGTCCTCGCGGGTGCGCCCGCGGCTGCGGCCACGCTCGCCGCGCCGGCTGCGCCCGGTGTCCTCGCCGGTGTCCTCGGCCGCGGGGCGGTCGATGGTCAGGCCCTCGGGCAGGGGGATCGCGGGGATCTCCGTGGCCGTCAGCTCGGTGATGCGGGCGATGTACTTGTCGTCCGACGGTGTCGCGATCGTGAAGGCCCGGCCCTCGCGCCCCGCGCGCCCGGTGCGACCGATGCGGTGGACATAGTCCTCCGGATGGGTCGGCACGTCGAAGTTCACCACGTGGCTGACATTGGGGATGTCGAGCCCGCGCGCCGCGACGTCCGAGGCGACGAGGATCTTGATCGTGCCGTTGCGGAAGCCGTCGAGCGTGGCCGTGCGCACCGACTGGTCGAGATCGCCATGCAGCGCGCCCGCGTTGTAGCCGTGCTTGGTCAGCGACTTGTAGAGCGTGCCGACATCGCGCTTGCGGTTGCAGAAGACGATGGCGTTGCGGAACGCCTCGCCCTCGGCGTCGAGGAGGGCGCGCAGGACGGCGCGCTTCTCGCTCTCGGCCCGGTCGCGGCGCGACGGCGTGAGCGTGCAGAGGCCCTGGGTGATCGTCTCGCCGGCGGTGGCCTGCTTGGCGACCTCGACGCGGACGGGGTTGTGCAGGAAGGTGTTGGTGATCCGCACGATCTCGGGCGCCATGGTGGCCGAGAAGAACAGCGTCTGGCGCTTGAGCGGGTCGGTCAGGTTGAAGATGCGCTCGATGTCGGGGATGAAGCCCATGTCGAGCATGCGGTCGGCTTCGTCGACCACCATGATCTGGATGCCCGTCAGCATCAGCTTGCCGCGCTCGAAGTGGTCGAGCAGGCGGCCCGGCGTGGCGATGAGCACATCAACGCCGCGGTCGATCAGCTTGTCCTGGTTGGCGAAATTGACCCCGCCGATGAGCAGCGCCATCGAGAGCTTGGTGTTCTTGCCGTAGATCTCGAAGTTCTCGGCCACCTGGGCGGCGAGCTCGCGCGTGGGGCAGAGGATGAGGCTGCGCGGCATCCGGGCGCGGGCGCGGCCCTTGGCGAGCATCGTGATCATCGGGAGCGTGAACGAGGCGGTCTTGCCGGTGCCGGTCTGCGCGATGCCGATGACGTCGCGCCCGGTGAGGGCATGCGGGATCGCTTCGGCCTGGATCGGCGTCGGCGTCTCGTAGCCGGCATCCACGACGGCGGCGAGGACCTTGGGATCAAGGTCGAGATCGGTAAACTTCATGAAGTCCTTCTGGGGCTGCTGCATGGGAACTGCGGCGTTTTACTGGATGGCCGCGACGGTCCCTGCGGCCCTGGCGCCCGTATTGGCACCCGTCATGGGCCGCGATATGCGCCGACAACTGCCCCAAGTCAACGAAAACCCGTGTGTGAAGGGGTTCGGGCGGGTTTGTGAGGGGGCAGACGGGCCCCGTCGTCCCTGATCCACGGCCGTGCTTCTCCGCTCAGACCAGCGTTTCCTTGATCGCGCTCAGCTTGACGTCGGGGTGGTCGCGTTCGGCTCGGTCTATGTCGAACTGGATGCGGGTTAGGAAGACGGGGTCGCCGTCGTGGTCGGTGGCCATCTGGCCGCGATAGGCCTTGATGAAGGCCTCGATGGCGTCGTCGGTGCCGGAGATCCAGCGGGCGGAGGAGTACTGGGTGGGCTCCATGCGGACGGGCAGGCCGTATTCCTGCTCGATCCGGCTGGCCAGCACCTCGAACTGGAGCGGGCCGACGACGCCGACGATGAAGCCCGAGCCGATGGCGGGCTTGAAGAGCTTGGCGGCACCCTCCTCGGCGAACTGGGTGAGGGCCTTGTCGAGGTGCTTGGCCTTCATCGGGTCGCCGGCGCGCACGGCCTGGAGCAGTTCCGGCGCGAAGGAGGGGATGCCGGCGAAGCGCAGCGCCTCGCCCTCGGTCAGCGCGTCGCCGATCCTCAGCTGGCCGTGGTTCGGGATGCCGATGATGTCGCCGGCCCAGGCGTCGTCGGCGACCTCGCGTTCGGCGGCGAGGAAGAGGACCGGGTTCGAGATCGCCATCGGCTTGGCCGCGCGCACGTGCTGGAGCTTCATGCCGCGCTTGAAGTGGCCCGAGCAGAGGCGCAGGAACGCCACGCGGTCGCGATGCTTGGGGTCCATGTTGGCCTGGACCTTGAAGACGAAGCCCGAGACCTTGGGGTCGTCGGCCGCGACCTGGCGCTTGTCGGCCATGCGGGGCTGCGGCGGGGGCGCATAGGTCGCGATGCCCTGCATCAGCTCCTGCACGCCGAAGGAATTGAGCGCCGAGCCGAACCAGATGGGCGTCATGTGCCCGCCGAGGAAGGCCTCGGGGTCGAAGGCGGGCAGCAGGCCGCGCGCCATCTCGACCTCATCGCGCAGCGTCTCGAGGCGGTCCTCGGGCAGGTGATCGGCCAGGCGCGGGTCGTCGAGGCCGTCGGTCGAGACGCTCTCGGCCCGGCGGTTGCGGTCGGCGCGGTCCATGAGTTCCAGCCGGTCGCGGAACAGGTCATAGGCGCCCAGGAACTCGCGCCCCATGCCGATCGGCCACGAGGCGGGGCAGACGTCGAGGGCGAGGTTCTCCTGGATCTCGTCGATGATCTCGAAGGTCTCGCGGCTCTCGCGGTCCATCTTGTTGCAGAAGGTGAGGATCGGCAGGTCGCGGAGGCGACAGACCTCGAAGAGCTTGCGCGTCTGGCTCTCGACCCCCTTGGCGCCGTCGATGACCATGATCGCCGCGTCCACCGCCGTCAGCGTGCGGTAGGTGTCCTCGGAGAAATCCTCGTGGCCGGGCGTGTCGACCAGGTTGAACCAGTGCTCGCCATAGGGAAACGACATGGCCGAGGCGCTGACCGAGATGCCGCGCTCCTGCTCCATCTTCATGAAGTCCGAGCGCGTGCGCCGCGCCTCGCCCTTGGCGCGGACCTGGCCGGCCATCTGGATCGCGCCGCCGTAGAGCAGGAGCTTTTCGGTGAGCGTCGTCTTGCCCGCATCGGGGTGCGAGATGATCGCGAAGGTGCGCCTGCGCGCGATCTGGGGCGGCAGGGCAGGGGCGTTGGCGCCCTGGCGGGGTGTCACGTCATCCGGCATGGGAGCGAGGGATAGCCGGACGGCCGGGCGATGCAAGGGGCGCGCTTGACCCGCGGGCCCGCGGGCGGTCGGGTGAGGGCGTCAAAGCGGGGAGGGGCGGGCATGCACTGGGTGTGGCTGGGGCTGGCGATCGCGGCCGAGGTGATCGGGACGACGGCGCTGAAGGCGGCCGACGGGTTCGCGAAACCGGTGCCGTCGATGGTGACGGTGGTGGCCTATGGCGCGTCGTTCTACTGGCTGGGCCTGGCGCTCAAGGTGGTGCCGGTGGGCGTGGCCTATGCGCTCTGGTCGGGGGCGGGGATCGTGATGATCGCGCTGATCGGCTTCGTGATGTTCGGCCAGCGACTGGATGCCGCGGCGCTGGCGGGCATCGGGTTGATCCTGGCCGGCGTGATCGTGATCAACACCCTGTCGACGAGCGTGCCGCACTGAGCGAGCGGCTTGCCCATGGCGCGCGGGCGGGTTAGCTGGGTAGTTGACCGAAACCGTCGCCCTCTCGGCGGCGGGGTGGCCGGGCCGACGGGAGCGACAGCGTGAGCGCCACGACCTCGGAGACGCCCGCCGTGCCGCGCCTGGCGCTGGAGGGGATCGGGCTGTCCTTCGAGGGCACGCCCGCGGTCGACGATGTCTCGATCGACGTGGGCCCGGGCGAGATCGTCTGCCTGCTGGGCCCCTCGGGCTGCGGCAAGTCGACGACGCTGCGCATCGCCGCGGGGGTCGAGCGCCAGGACACGGGGCGGGTGCTGATCGACGGGCGCGTGGTCTCGGACGCGACGCGCCACCTGCCGCCCGAGGCGCGGGCGGTGGGGCTGATGTTCCAGGACTTCGCGCTGTTTCCGCATCTGAGCGTGGCGGAGAACGTGGCCTTCGGGCTGCGGCGCAAGCTGCGCCCGCGCGATCGCGGCCCGGCGGTGCGGCGCCAGCTGGAGCGCGTGGGCCTCGCGCACAAGGGCGAGCGCTATCCCCACCAGCTGTCGGGCGGCGAGCAGCAGCGCGTGGCGCTGGCCCGCGCGCTGGCGCCGGAGCCGCAGGCGATGCTGATGGACGAGCCCTTTTCGGGCCTCGACACGCGGCTGCGCGACGAGGTGCGCGAGGAGACGCTGGGCGTGCTGTCCGAGGCCGGGACCGCGGTGATGCTGGTCACGCACGAGCCGGACGAGGCGATGCGCATGGCCCATCGCATCGCGCTGATGCGCGAGGGGCGGATCGTGCAGATCGGCGCGCCCTACAACGTCTACAACTATCCCGTCGACCGCGCGGCGGCGGCGTTCTTCAGCGATGTCAACGTGGTGCATGGCGTGGTGCGGGCGCGCCAGACGGACACGCCCTTTGGCCTGTTCCTCTGCCCCGGGCTGGTCGATGGCGCGGATGTCGAGATCATCTTCCGCCCCCAGCACCTGACGATCCGCCCCGACAGCGGCCGCGCGCCGGAGGCGAACCCCGAGGAGGGCGCGCCCGCCCGCGGCCATGTCCGCCGGGCCCGCTTCGTCGGTGCGCAGAGCCTGATCGAGGTCACCATGGAGGGCGGGCAGTGCCTGCGCGCCACGGTGCCCCATGCCTGGCTGCCGGCCGAGGGCACGCCGGTGTGGCTTAGCCTGCGCCGCGACCGCTGCCACCTGTTCCCCTGCGCCGAGCAGCGCCGCGTCGCCAGCCCCTACGCCGCCGAGTGAGGGCACCCGGTCCGCGCAGGCGGGCCAGGGTGGGGCCAGGGCGGGGCGAGGGCGGACGAGGGCGGGCGGGGGCGGGCGAGAGTGTCCCACGGGTTCCACGCTTCCGACAGATGGGCGCCATGCTGTCGCACAGATCGTCACCGTAGCGTCATGCCACTGATCGCCCGCACCGAGCGGAGCGGTCCTGCGTGGCGGGCCCCGGTACGGGCCGGGGTGCGGGAGTGGCGGGATGGGTCTGTTCATCGGGATTGCGAGACTGGTCGGCCAGCGCGCGGCGACGCTGCCGCTGGCGGCGGGGCGCCTGGCGCCGATGCGCCGGCGCGCGGCCCGGTCGTGGCAGCGCGACTACGAGCGCGGACTGGTGGCCGCGACCGTCGGCGCCGAGGCGCCGCGCGACCGGCTGCTGGCCGCCTATGCCGAGTTTCTCGCCACCCGCGAGCCGCCGCTGATCAGCCGTCTCGCCCGCGCCGAGGCGCGGCTGAGGATCGCGCAGGAGGAGGGCAATGCGCGCGCGCTCGGCGATGCCGAGATCGGCGTCGCGGCGGCCAGCCAGGCGCTGCAGCGCCTGCGCCTGCAGGCCTGGAGCGCCTTTCGCCTGCCTGTCGCGACGCTCGAGTTCTATCGCGTGCTGCAGGTCCGGGCCTTCGACATCGCCTCGGTCCAGGTGCTGGGCCAGGCGATCGCGGCGGCGGCCGCGGTGCGGCCCGAACTGGTGGCGCCCGGCATGGCGCTGCCGGGCCTTGCCGAGGGGGTCGGCCAGCGCGCCTGAAGGCCGCGGGCCGGCGCGGCGCCGTCGCGTGCGGGCCGTCTCCCGCCCCGGGGTTCCGCCTGGTGACGGGGTTCCGGTGGGTGACGGGTTCCGGTGGGTGACGGGTTCCGCTTGGTGATGGGGCGCCGCGCGCCGTGGGGGCCAGTCGCGGTCACGATCCTGCGCGCCGGACATGCGACACCACATTTTGCGTCGCGCCCCTTCCCCTGTCCGACGCAACCAAATAAGTGAGCGAGAGAGACCTGTTCGAAGCGGGCCGGAGTGTCCGCAAGCGAGATGGAGTGGGGCCATGGGCCTGAGTATCTGGCAGATCCTGATCGTTGTCCTGCTGCTCGTGCTGCTGTTCGGGCGCGGCAAGATCTCGGAGCTGATGGGCGACATGGCCAAGGGCATCAAGTCGTTCAAGAAGGGCATGGCCGAGGACGAGGAGTCCAAGGTCGCCGACCAGCGCGAGGCGCCGGCCGATGTCGGCACGGGCGCGACGATCGAGGGTTCGGCCCAGCCCGCCGACAAGCGCGACAGCGCCTGAGCCCGCGCGCCCCGTCCGACGGGGCCTTACCGCCGACAGGGGAGCGCGGGGCGGCCGTGCCACTTCCCGTGAGGCCGAGGAGCCGCGATGTTCGACATCGGCTGGCAGGAACTGATCGTCATCGGGGTCCTCGCGCTCCTGGTCGTGGGGCCGAAGGAGCTGCCGGGCCTGTTCCGCACCGTCGGACAGTATGTCGGCAAGGCACGGCGCATCGCGCGTGAGTTCCAGCGCTCGATGGAGGATGCGGCACGCGACGTCGACGGCGGCGCGCTGAACCAGATCCGCGACGCCAAGCGCGACTTCGACAAGATGGCCCGCGTCGACTTCTCCGAGCAGGCCAAGCGCGCGCAGGACAGCCTGGTCGCCGGCGGCAAGACGACGGGCGCCAAGACCGCGCCGTCCGGCGGCACGTCGGCGGGTGGCACGTCGGCGGGTGGCGCGTCGGCGGGTGGCGCGTCGGGTACCGCGGCGCCCGGCAACGGCGCCGCCGCCAAGCCCGAGGCGCCGGCCGCGGCCCCCGCGACCACGCCTGCCCCAACGCCTGCCGCCTCGCCCGCGCCCGCGCCCGCTGCGGGTCCCTCGACGGCACCGGCGGGCGATGCGGCACCGGGGGAGCGGAGCTGAAATGGCGCGCACGGACGAGGACAAGATCGACGACAGCTCGGCCCCGCTGATCGAGCACCTGATCGAGCTCCGCGAGCGGCTGGTCTATGCGCTGATCGCGCTGGCCGTCGCCTCGGGCTTCTGCTTCCTGATCTACCAGGAGATCTACGACTTCCTCAGCCGCCCGCTGCTCTGGGTCGACCCGGATGCCGAGGTGATCACGCTGTCGCCGCAGGAGTTCTTCTTCGCGGTGATGTCGCTGTCGGTCTGGGGCGGCTTCATCCTGGGCTTCCCGGTGATCGCCTACCAGGCCTGGCGCTTCATCGCCCCGGGGCTCTATCGCAGCGAGCAGAACGCCTTCCTGCCCTTCCTGCTGGCCACGCCCTTCCTGTTCCTCTGCGGTGCGGCGCTGGCCTATTACCTCGTGATCCCGCTGGCGCTCGACTTCCTGATCGGGTTCGCCGAGAGCGCGGGCAGCGAGGGCGGCATCCAGGTCGAGAACACCAACCGCTTTGTCGAGTATGTCGGCTTCATCAAGATCATGATCCTGGCCTTCGGGCTCAGCTTCGAGCTGCCGGTGCTGCTGACGCTGATGGGCCGGGCGGGCCTGGTCACGGCCGACGGTCTGGGGCGGGGGCGGAAATACGCCGTCGTCGGCATCGCCGCGGTCGCCGCGGTGATCACGCCGCCGGACGTGATCAGCCAGCTCGCCCTCGGCGTGTCGGTCTACATCCTCTACGAGATCTCGATCCATCTCGTCCGCCTCTCCGAGCGCAGGCGCGCCGAGCGCGACGCGGACGAGGACGAAGAGGACGACGACCTCGCGGGCAACACCCCGTGACAGCGGCCGACGGAGGGACGGGCGGGCCCGCGGCCTCGCTGGAGGCGCGCCATGTCGCGGCGCTTGAGCGGATCGCCGAGGCGCTGGAGCGCATGGCGCCCGCGCCCGCGCCCGACCCGGATTTCGACGCGGTCGAGGCCTGGATCTGGGCGACCGAGCCCGATCGCCTGGTCCCCGTGCCCCGGGTGGCGCGGGTCGGGATCGACCTCCTCGTCGGTATCGACCGCGCGCGCGACACGCTCCTTCGCAACACCCGCGCCTTCGCCGAGGGGCGCGTGGCCAACAACGTCCTGCTCTGGGGCGCGCGCGGCATGGGCAAGTCGTCGCTGGTCAAGGCCGCCCACGCCGTCGCCAATGCCGAGACGGGACGGCTGCGTCTGGTCGAGATCCACCGCGAGGACATCCCCACCATCGGCCGCCTGCTCGAGCGGCTGAGGGGGGTCGACCGGCGCTTCCTGCTGTTCTGCGACGACCTCTCCTTCGACCACGACGACAGCCACTACAAGTCGCTGAAGGCCGTGCTGGACGGCGGCGTCGCGGGGCGGCCCGAGAACGTGCTGTTCTACGCCACCTCGAACCGGCGCCACCTGATGCCGCGCGACATGATCGAGAACGAGCGCCAGACCGCGATCAACCCCTCCGAGGCGACCGAGGAGAAGGTCTCGCTCTCGGACCGCTTCGGCCTCTGGCTCGGCTTTCACCCCTGCGCGCAGGACGAGTACCTGGCGATGATCCGCGGCTATGTCGACGCGCTGGGGCTCGGGATCGACGACGAGCGCCTGCGCGCCGAGGCGGTCGAATGGCGCCAGGCCCGCGGCGCGATGTCCGGCCGCGTCGCCTGGCAGTTCGTCCAGGACCTCGCCGCCCGCGAGGGCTGAGCGGCGGGGCGGGCGCGGCCACACCCCGGGGCGCCACCGTTTCGATTGCCGCCTTATGCTGTTTTTCCGTGCGCTTATGGTCGTGACGCGCCCATTTCGGCGTGTATTTTTTATGAGGTCGATAATGACTGTTTCTCTCCGCGTCGTCGGCATCTTCTTCCGCGACGACGCCATCCCCCACACTCCCGGCATGACGGTCGAAGGTGTGCTCGACGCTGCAAGCAGCCGGGCGACAGCCGGCCAGAACACGGCGATGCCGAACGCCAACCTTTTCAACTTCACCACGGGCACGCTCTCGCCGGCTTTCGGCGGTGGCAAGACGATCTCCGCCTTCGTCGCGCGTTACAGCGCGCAGGGCCCGACCAGCGTCACCTCCGATACCACCTATCGCAGCGGCGAGTTCTTCCTGTCCGAGAACCTCGCGCAGACGCCGAGCTACACGGTCTGGCAGTACTACGTCTTCACGGCGCCGCTGTCTCAGGGCGGCGCCTACATCCCGAACAGTCCTCGGATCCTGTCTTACGAGAATGCGGCCGTGCCGGACGGCGGCATGGTGGTCTGGCGGCTGGTGAGCGTGCTCGCCGGGCGGAACGAAGTGCCGGGCTTCCTGCGCCGTGCGCTCGGCGTCGATCCGGACATGACGGCCGAGATGACGTGACGCAAGGGACCGTCCCGAACGCGGGGCGGTCCCCCGTTGCGTTTCAGCCGAAGTCGAGGTGATCGCCCAGGCAGTCGGCCCAGTCGTCCTGCGGCGCGGCGTGATCGTCGGCGAGGTCCGGGCCAGGCGTTGCTTCCTCCCCCTCGCCAGGCTCGGCCGGGGCGTCCGGCGAAGGCAGTTCCTCATCGAGGATCAGCTCGAAGCTGTCCTCGCCGGGTTCGGGAGCGTCTCCCGGGGCGTCGGGGATGCCGAGGAGGTCCTGCAGGGCGGCGTCGAGCTCGGCCTCGGGGACCGGGGCGGTCGGGTCGTCGATCACGTAGTGCTGGTCGTCGTCGCCGTTCTCGAGCTTGTCGAGCTTTCGCTCGTCGTCGTCGCGGCCGGCCTCGATGATGTTGACGATGTCCCACTTCACCTGGTCGATGGCGTCGACCTCGCTCAGCTCGGTGGTCTCCATCGCGGCGATGATCTTGTCGGCATCCGCGATCTTCTCGCGCAGCATGTCGGCCATGCTGACGCCGCCGTCACCCGGCTGGTCGTCGTTTCTGATCCAGCCGGAGGCCAAGCCGCTCTCGATCAGCACCTGGTCGGCCGGCTCGGCGCGGGCGATCTGCAGGCCGAAGACCTCGGTCGGCTCGAACACCCCGTCGCCGGTCCAGACCACCGTGACGAAGCCATGCTCGACCGCCGGCGCATCCGGGTCGTCGCCGAAGATCGCGTCGTCGGGCGCGGGCGCGCGCAGGATCGCGCTCTTCGCCTGCGCGCCGGTCCGGGGGTCGAGGATGGCGAGGCCGTCATCGGCCTCGGTCGCGCCCTCCCAGAGCCGCAGGCCCAGCGTGACGGGCCCGGCCTCGGCCCGGTTCTCGTAGGTGATGCTGACGCGGAACGTGAACTCGGTGAGGCCGGCCTGCCCCTCCCGCTCGGCGTCCCACGGTTGGATGCTGACCTTCATCGCGGCTCTCCCTGTCCCGCCGGGCCCCG
>JBCBPG010000077.1:0-10421 GCA_039820865.1 Pseudomonadota bacterium | reverse complement strand
CGCGATGCCGTCGGGCATCACGCTGGTCAAGGACGGGCCGAACCCCGAGCTGGCCGAGGCCTATGTCAACGAGATGCTGGGCGCCGAGCTGCAGGGCCAGATCGCCGAGTTCGCCTCCTCGCTGCCTGCCAACACGACCGCCGAGGTCTCGGTCGCGATCCCCGAGGGGGTGCCGGTGTTCTCGCCCGACTGGGCCTTCGTGTCGAAGAACCGCGCGGACTGGATCGACCGTTTCGACAAGCTGATGGCCGCCTGAGGACAGGCCGATGGACGACCCGGCCGCGTCCCCGGCAGCGCCCGGGGATGCCCGCTATCTCGACGTCGCCGCGATCTCCAAGGCCTTCCGCGGCACGCGGGTGATCGAGGGGCTCGACTTCCGCGTCGCGCGCGGCGAGCTGGTGTCGCTGCTCGGCCCGTCGGGCTGTGGCAAGACCACGCTCTTGCGCCTGATCGCGGGGCTGGCCGAGGCCGACGGGGGCGAGATCATGATCGGCGGGCGGCGGGTGACGCGCGTGCCCGCCCACCGCCGCAACGTCTCGGTCGTCTTCCAGAACTACGCGCTCTTTCCCCACCTGAACGTCGCCGACAACGTCGCCTTCGGGCTCAAGGCGCGCGGCCGGGCGGCGGGCGAGATCGGGCCGCTGGTGGCGGAGGCGCTGGACCTCGTGCGCATGGACAGCTTCGCCGACCGCCCCGTCGCGGCGCTCTCGGGCGGGCAGCAGCAGCGCGTGGCGGTGGCGCGGGCGCTGGTGGTCGAGCCGGACCTGCTGCTGCTGGACGAGCCGTTCTCGGCGCTCGACCGCAAGCTCCGCGAGACGATGCAGGTCGAGCTGAAGACGCTGCTGCGCCGCCGCGGCATCACCGCGGTCTTCGTCACCCACGACCAGGACGAGGCGCTGGCGGTCTCGCATCGCATCGCGGTGATGAACCACGGCCGGATCGAGCAGTTCGCCACGCCGGCCACGCTCTACGCCCGCCCCGCCACCGCCTTTGCGCTGGAATTCGTCGGCCTCTCCACCCGGCTGGCCGGCCGGGTAAGCGCCATGCGGGACGGCGTGGTCGAGGTCGAGACGGCCGCGGGCCTCATCCGCGCGCCCGGCGACCTCGCCCCCGGCACGCCCGTGACGCTGGGCGTGCGGCCCGAGCTGGTGCGCCCGGGCACGCAGGGCGGCAACGTGATCGCCGCGCGCGTCGCCGACGTGATGTTCGTCGGCTCCAAGACCCACCTCCACGGCGCCGCGGCCGAGGGCGACGTGATCCTCTGCGAGATGCCGGGCATCGCCGAGACGCCGCCCCCGGGCGCCGAGGCCAGCCTCGCCTGGGACATCGCCGACACGCTGGTCTACGAGCGCCGGCCATGAGGGGCGCATGAGGGGCAGGGTCGACCGCATCGCGATGCTGGCGCTGCCGGGGGTCGGGTATCTGGCGCTGATCTACGCGCTGCCGCTGGTGCTGCTCCTGCTCGAGAGCCTGCGCAACGCCGAGGGCGCCTTCTCGATCGGGGCCTACACCGCCTTCTTCGCCGATCCGTTCAACATGACGGTGTTCTGGCGGACGCTGCGGGTGGCGGCGCTGACGACGCTGCTCGCGCTGGTGATCGCCTATCCCACCGCCTTCGCGCTGGCGCGTGCGCGGGGCTGGGTGCAGACGGTGATCCTGGTGGCGATGGTGCTGCCGCTCTCGGTCGGGGTGATCGTCAAGGCCTTTGCCTGGTCGATCCTGTTCCGCACCAACGGCGCGCTGAACGAGGCGCTGGTCGGCCTCGGCATCGTCGAGAAGCCGGTCCGGATGCTGTTCACCGAGACGGCGCTGGTGATCGGGGCGGCCAACGTCTTCCTGCCCTTCATGGTGCTGCCGATCTATGCCGTCGTCCGCCAGCTCGACCCGGCGATGGGGGCGGCCGCGGCCTCGCTCGGCGCCACGCCGTGGTTCCGCTTCACGCGCGTCACGCTGCCGCTGACGCTGCCGGGCGTGGTCGCGGGCTCGGCCTTCGTCTTCTCGCTCTCGATCTCGATGTACGTGATCCCCAGCCTGATCGTGGGCGAGCGCCAGCAGACGCTGTCGATGCTGATCGCGCGATCGTTCCTGTTTCTCAGGAACGAACAGCTCGGCTCGACGATCTCGGCCATCCTGCTGCTGATCGCGGTGGCGGTGGTCGTGGGCTCGGCCTGGGCCGCCCGCCGCCTGGGGAGCCGCGAATGACCCGGACGGACCGGCTGGCGATGGGGGTGAGCTGGGCGGTGGCGGCGCTGGCCGTCGTGTTCCTGATGCTGCCGCTGGTCATCACGGTGGTGGTGTCCTTCACCTCCTCGCCCGTCTACACGCTGCCGCCGCCCGATCTCTCGCTCAGGTGGTACGAGGCGATGGGCCGGCGGTCGGGCCTGCTGGACGCGGTGCTGCTCTCGCTCAACCTCGCGCTGCTCTCGACGGCGATCAGCCTGGTGCTGGGCACGGCGGCGGCGATCGCGGTGGCGCAGGGGCAGTTCCGGGGGCGGCGGGCGGTGGCGACCTTCTCGGTCTCGCCGCTGATGATGCCGGGGCTGGTCGTGGGCGTGGCGCTGTTGCAGTTCCTGCGCGAGGCGGGGCTGCGCGATGCCTACTGGAGCCTGCTGATCGCCCATGTCGTCATCACGCTGCCCTTCGTGATGCGCACGCTGCTGGCGGCGATGGCGGCGTTCGACTTCTCGCTGATCGACGCGGCGCGGACGCTGGGGCTGAGCTGGCCGATGGCGGTGCTCAAGGTGCTGACGCCGAACCTGGCGCCGGCCTTCCTGACGGCGGGGCTGTTCGCCTTCCTCGCCTCGATGGACAACTACCCGATCTCGATCTTCCTCACAGATGCGCGGAACAAGACATTGCCGATCAAGATGCTCCAATACCTCGAGGAACAGCCCGATCCCTCGATCGCGGCGATGTCGACGGGGCTGATCCTGATGGCGCTGGTGGCGCTGATGGTCGGCTCGCGCACCGTGGGCCTCAACCGCATGATCCAGGGCTGAGGCGATGCGGCTGCTGATCGTCAACCCGAACACGACCGAGGCGATGACCGAGCGGATGGCGGGCGTCGCCCGGGCCGCTGCCGCGCCCGGGACCGAGATCATCGCCCTGACCGCGCCCCGCGGCTTTCCCTACATCTCCTCGCGCGCCGAGGCGCAGGTGGCGGGCGTGGTGGCGCTGGAGATGATCGCCGCCGCGCCGCCGGCCGACGCGGCGGTGATCGCGGCCTTCGGCGACCCGGGGCTGCGGGCGGCGCGCGAGCTGTTTGCGATGCCCGTCGTGGGGCTGGCCGAGGCGGCGATGCTGGCGGCCTGCGCGCTCGGCGACCGCTTCGCCATCGTGACCTTCACCCCCTCGATGATCGACTGGTACGGCGAGGGCGTGGGCGCGGCGGGCCTTGGCGGGCGTTTCGCCGGCTTTCGCGTGCCGCCGGCCGCGCGCGGCCCGGTCGCCGACGTGGCCGAGACGATGCGCGCGGACATCGAGACGCTGGTGCACGACGCGGCGGCGGACGGGGCGGATGTGGTCATCCTGGGCGGTGCGCCGCTGGCCGGGCTGGCGGGCGCGCTGGAGGTGCCCGGGACGACGCTGGTCGATCCGGTCCTGGCCGCGCTGGGCCTGGCCGAGACGCTGGTGCGCCTGGCCCCGGGCGGCGCGGCACGGCGCCCGCCGGGCAAGGTCTCGACCGGCCTCGACCCGGCGCTGGCGCGCGCGATGGGGGGCTGAGCGATGCGCCGGCACGCGATGCTCGCCGCCCCCGAGATGCGCACAGAAATCAGGCAGCGAGGCGAAACTGCCGTTTCGCACACCACTCACGCTTGCATCAGCGCGCAGCCCTGCCGTACCCAGAAGGAACGTGGTGCGGAGCGGATGATGCGGCAGGCCCAGGCAGTCGAACTGGTGGCGGTCACCAAGCGCTACGCGGAGACCACCGCGGTCGATGCCATCGACCTCAAGATCGCGGCCGGCAGCTACTGCTGCCTGCTCGGCCCCTCGGGCTGCGGCAAGACCTCGACGCTGCGCATGATCGCGGGGCACGAGGAGATCTCGGACGGCGACATCCTGATCGGCGGACGCGTCGTGAACCCCGATCCGCCGGCGGCGCGCGGCACGGCGATGATGTTCCAGTCCTACGCGCTGTTCCCCCATCTCGACGTGGTCGAGAACGTGGCCTTCGCGCTCAGGATGAAGGGCGTCGGGCGGCGCGAGCGGCGCGAGGCCGCGATGCGTCTCCTCGCGCTCGTCTCGATGGAGGAGTACGCCGCGCGGCGGCCGAACCAGCTCTCGGGCGGGCAGCAGCAGCGCGTGGCGCTGGCCCGCGCGCTGATGACCGAGCCCTCGGTGCTGCTGCTCGACGAGCCGCTCTCGGCGCTGGACCCGTTCCTGCGCGTGCGCATGCGCTCGGAACTCAAGCGCATCCAGGCCGAGATCGGGATCACCTTCGTCCACGTCACTCACGCGCAGGAGGAGGCGATGGCGCTGGCCGACCTGGTGGTGGTGATGAACGAGGGGCGGATCGCCCAGGCCGGCAGCCCGCGCGATATCTACAACCGCCCCGCCACCCCCTTCGTCGCCCGCTTCATCGGCGGCCACAACATCCTCGAGGACGACGGGCGCCAGATCACGCTGCGCGCCGATGTCCTGCGCCTGACCGCGCCGGATGCGCCCGTCGAGGGGCCCGGCCGTGCGGCCACCGTCTCGGAGATCGAGTATCGCGGCGCCGACGTGATGGTCAGCCTGACCTCCGAGCGGGGCGAGGCGCTGAGCGCCGTCCTGCCCGAACGCCAGTTCTTCGCCGCGCCGCTCGAGACTGGTGCCCCTGTCCGCGTCGCGTGGGAGCCGGGCGATGCGCATGTGCTGGGCGCCGACTGATCCCCCACCACCATCCACACCACCCCCACCACCAAGGAGACTTTCATGACCGAGAAACCGTCCGCCAGCCGTCGCGGCTTTCTGAAGGGCAGCGCGGCGCTGACCGCCGCCAGCGCCTTTCCCGCCCCCTTCGTCCATGCGCAAGAGGCGGTGACGCTGCGCTACCTCTCGACCGCGGTGAACCAGTCGCCGGCGATCGCCGAGAAGGCGGGCGAGGATCTCGGCATCAAGATCGAGTACATCGCGGTCAACACCGACGAGGTCGCGCGCCGCGTCATCACCCAGCCGAACAGCTTCGACCTGGTCGACAGCGAGTACTTCTCGATGCCGAACCTGATCCCGTCGGGCAACCTCAAGGGCATGGACGCCAAGCGGATCGACCGCGCGGGCGAGATCGTCTCGGTCATCCGCGAGGGCATGGTCGCGGGCAACAAGATCGGCTGGGACGGCACCGCGCCGCACGAGGTGCTCTACCTGCCCGCCGAGGACGCGACCAGCTTTGCCGGCGAGCCGACCGAGTGGATCACGCTGATCCCGACCACCTACAACGCCGATACGCTGGGCATCCGGCCGGACCTGATCGGCAAGGAGATCGACAGCTGGGCGTCGCTGCTCGACCCGGACTTCGCCGGCAAGGCCGCGATCCTCAACATCCCCTCGATCGGGATCATGGACGCCGCCATGGCGATCGAGGCGCGCGGCGACATCAAGTACGGCGACAAGGGCAACATGACGCGCGAGGAGATCGACGTCACGATCGCCGCGCTGATCGAGGCCAAGCGCGCCGGCCAGTTCCGCGCCTTCTGGTCGAACTTCCAGGAGAGCGTGAACCTGATGGCCTCGGGCGAGGTGATCATCCAGTCGATGTGGTCGCCCGCGGTCACCGCCGTGCGCACCCAGGGCATCCCCTGCGTCTACCAGCCGCTCAAGGAAGGCTACCGCGCCTGGGCCTCGGGCTTCGGCCTGCCGCGCACGCTGGAGGGGCGCAAGGAGGACGCGGCCTACGAGTTCGTCAACTGGTTCCTCTCGGGCTGGGCCGGCGCGCACCTGTCCAAGCAGGGCTACTACCCGGCCGTGCTGGACACCGCGAAGGAGTACATGGAGCCCTACGAGTGGGCCTTCTGGTACGAGGGCAAGCCGGCCGAGAAGGAGATCATGGCACCGGACGGGCGCAAGCTGGAGGATGCCGGCGCCGTGCGCGACGGCGGCACCTACGAGCAGCGCATGGGCGGCGTCGCCTGCTGGAACGCGGTGATGGACGAGAACCAGTACATGGTCCGCAAGTGGAACGAGTTCATCGCCGCGTGAGCGATCTCGCCGCCACTGCGACGGAGGGCGGCCCCGCGCGGGCCGCTGCCACCACCCGGGCGGGTCGCCGCCCGGGCGCCTGGACCGCCTATCTGCAGGCCGCGCCCATGGCGCTGGTGTTCCTGGTCTTCTTCCTGATGCCGCTGGCCGCCACGCTGGTCGTCAGCTTCTGGCAGTACACCCAGTACTCGATCGTGCCGGACTTCACCTGGCAGAACTACGAGGACGTGTTCTACGGCTGCCTCGGCCAGTTGCCCGATCTCTGCACCACGTTCGCCACCTATCTCTCGACGCTCAAGTTCTGCCTGATCGTCTGGGCGGTCACGCTGGTGCTGGGCTTTACGGTAGCCTTTTTCCTGGCCTTCCACGTCCGCAGCCTGAAGTGGCAGGTCGCCTGCTTCCTGCTCTGCACCATTCCGTTCTGGACCTCGATCGTCATCCGGATGATCTCGTGGATCCCGCTGCTCGGCCGCAACGGGCTGGTGAACCAGACGCTGGTGGCGATGGGCATCACGGATACGCCGCTGGAGTGGCTGCTCTACTCGGACTTCGCCGTGGTGCTGGCGCTGGTGCATCTCTACACGCTCTTCATGGTCGTCCCGATCTTCAACTCGCTGATGCGCATCGACCCCGCGCTGATCGAGGCCGCGCGCGATGCGGGCGCCAGCCCCGCGCAGACGCTGTTCGCGGTCATCATCCCGCTGGCCAAGCCGGGGATCATCATCGGCTCGATCTTCGTGGTCACCATCGTGATGGGCGATTTCCTGACGATCGGGATCATGGGCGGCCAGCAGATCGCCTCGGTCGGCAAGGTGATCCAGACGCAGATGCAGTTCCTGCAGTTCCCCCTGGCGGCCGCCAATGCCGTCATCCTGCTGATCGTGGTGCTGGCGGCGGTGGCGGCGCTGCTTCGCCTGGTCGACATCCGGCGGGAGCTCTGAGCGATGTCCAGCCGCAGCGTCCTTGCCACGGTCTTCGCGCTCTTCGTGCTGTTTCTCTACGGGCCGATGATCTCGATCCTGGTGCTGTCGTTCCAGGGGCCCGAGGGCGGGCTGGTGTTCCCGATGAACGGCTGGTCGGTGCACTGGTACGACAAGCTGACCTCGGACGGCGGACAGGTGCAGATCGCCGATGCCTTCTGGCGCTCGCTGGCGCTGGCGCTGACGGTGATGGTGCTGACGGTGGTGATCTCGGTGCTGGCGGGGCTGGCGTTCCGGCGGCGGTTCTGGGGCGCCTCGGCGCTTCTCTACGTGGCCATCGCCTCGCTGATCGTGCCGTCCATCGTCGTCTCGCTCGGCATCGCGCTCGAGTTCCGGCTGATCGACAGCGCGATCAAGGACACGGGGCTGTTCCCCTCCTTCGTCTCGGCGCTCGGGCCCTTCAGCTCGGGGCTCGGGGCGCATCTCACCTGGACGCTGCCGTTCGGGCTGCTGATCATGTTCGCGGTCTTCAACCGCTTCGACCCGGCCTATGAGGAGGCGGCGCGCGATCTGGGCGCCACGCCGTGGCAGACCTTTCGCCACGTGACACTGCCGATGATCGCGCCCTTCCTGATCGGCGTCGCGGTCTTCGGCTTCACGCTCAGCTGGGACGAGCTGGCGCGGTCGAGCCAGGTGATGGGCGCAAAGAACACGCTGCCGATGCAGCTGGCCGCCAAGACCACCACGGTGACCGATCCCGAGATCTACGCGCTGGGCTCGGCCACCTCGGGCGGGTCGCTCATGCTGGTGGGCGTGGCGCTGACGCTGGCCAACCTGCTTCGCCGCCGGAGGGCCCGCGCCTGATGCGCCTTGCCGTCATCAATCCCAATGCCAGCGCGGCGATGACCGCCGCGATCGGCGAGGCCGCGCGCGCCGCCGCCCCCGCGGGCGTCGAGATCCTGGCGATGGGCAACGCGGACGGCCCGGTCTCGATCGAGGGCCATGTCGACGGCGCCCATGCCGTGCCGGGGCTGCTCGCCCGGATTGCCGAGGCCGAGGCGGCCGGCGCCCGCGCCCATGTGATCGCCTGCTTCGACGACACCGGGCTCGATGCCGCACGCTCGATCGCCACCGGCCCCGTCGTCGGCATCGGCGAGGCCGCCTACCACGCCGCCTCGCTGGTGGCCGAGCGCTTTGGCGTCGTCACCTCGATGCCCGCCGCCCTGCCGGTCCTGCGCACCAACCTGCGCAGCTATGGCCTCGACATCCGCTGCGCCGGGCTGCGCGCTGCCGGCGTGCCGGTGCTCGAGATCGATCGCGGCACGCCGGAGGCGCTGGCCGCCATCCGCCGCGAAACCCGCGCCGCGCTGGAACAGGACGGCGCCGACGCCATCGTGCTGGGCTGCGCGGGCATGGCCGCGCTCGCCCGCGAGCTGTCGGCCGAGTTCGCCTGCCCCGTCGTCGAGGGCATCGCCGCCGGCGTCGGGCTCGCGGCGATGCTGGCCGCGCAGGGCCTGGCCACCTCCAAGCGCGGCGGCTATGCGGCGCCGCGCCCCAAGACCGAAGCGCTATGACCTTGACCTTTCACGGACGGCCGTCCCTAGCTTGAGGCCCGAGCGACGGACAGGAACCCATGGCCGAACCCCGCCACATCGTGCTGACCTCCCATCCGCCGACCGGCAGCCGGCGCCCGCCCGCGATCGACTGGGGCGCGGCGGGGGCGCAGGGCCGCGGCCCGGTGATCGGCGGCCTCTCGGGTGCCGCGCGCAACGTCATAGGCGCGCATTCGGGCGGCTACGGCGTCTACCGCGCGCTGGCCATCGCCAGCGGCAAGCTCGACCCGGTGCACCGCCCGGACCTCAGCGACACCCGCCCCTCGACCGATATCGGCCCGTTCCCGCAATGGGAGGGCGCCGAGCGCATCGTCTCGCTCGATCCCTACGGCCATATCGTCGCCGACGTCTTCGCACGCGAGATCGCCGATGGCGTGCCGATCCAGCCGACCATCGCGATCACCCGCGCGCGCATCGCGCTGCCGGAGTTCCGCGACGCCATCGCCGCCGGGCGCCTGGTGCCGGACGGCGAGGTGCTGACCGAAACCGCCGAGGCGCGCGTGACCAAGGTCGCGATCGAGCCGGTCTGGTACCTGCCCGGCATCGCGCGGCGGCTGGAGGTGAGCGAGGTGACGCTGCGCCGCGCGCTCTTCCAGTACACCGGCGGCATGTTCCCCGAGCTCGTCACCCGCTCGGACCTCAAGGTCTTCCTGCCGCCGATCGGCTCGATCTCGCTCTACATCTTCGGCGATCCGGCCGCGCTCTGGGCCCCGGAGCGCCGCGTCGCCTGCCGGGTGCATGACGAGTGCAACGGCTCGGACGTCTTCGGCAGCGACATCTGCACCTGCCGGCCCTACCTGACGCACGGCATCGAGGAATGCGTGAAGGAGGCGCAGGCCGGCGGCGCGGGCCTGATCGTCTACAACCGCAAGGAGGGCCGCGCGCTCGGCGAGGTGACCAAGTTCCTCGTCTACAACGCGCGCAAGCGCCACGAGAGCGGCGACACCGCGGCCGGCTACTTCGAGCGGACGGAATGCGTGGCCGGCGTGCAGGACGTGCGCTTCCAGCCGCTGATGCCGGACGTCTTCCACTGGCTGGGCGTCAGCCACATCGACCGCTTCGTCTCGATGTCCGACATGAAGCACGACGCGCTGGTCGCGCAGGGCATCACGGTGGGCGAGCGGGTGCCGATCCCGGACGACCTGATCCCCGCCGACGCGCAGGTCGAGATGGATGCCAAGAAGGCCGCCGGCTACTTCACCGACGCGACGGTGTCGCGACCGGGGGACCTGGACGCCACCGTGGGCCGCGGCCTTGACGACTACTGAGGCGGCGCGCGAGGCGGCGGTCGCCGACTGGCTCCTCTCGCCCGAGGCGATCCGGACGCAATGCGCCGCCCTGTACGCCCGCGCCGAGGCGGGCGAACTGGCCCATTTCACGCTGCATCCCGAGCATCTCGACGCCTGCGCCGGCGAGGTGGTCGAGACGATCCGCGCCGCCTATCCCGACCTCAAGGTGCCGCCCCATGCCCGCTGGCGCCACTTCGTCCTCGCCGGCCGCGACCGCTGGGCCGAACGCGCGGCCTTCGACGACCCGGCCGAGCGCGCGCGGGCGGAGTGCGAACTGGCCATCGTCTCGGTGCTGCTGGACGCGGGCGCCGGCCCCGACTGGCGCTATCGGGATGCCGACGGCACGGCCTATGCCCGGTCCGAGGGCCTGGCCCTCGCCTCGCTCGACATGTTCGCCGACGGCGCCTTCGGGCGGGCGATGG
>JBCBPG010000076.1:0-10608 GCA_039820865.1 Pseudomonadota bacterium | reverse complement strand
GCGCCGGGTCGGCCCGGCCGGCGAGGCGCGCCTCGAAGCCGAGATTGTCGCCCACGCTGAGGGACGGGATTAGGTTGAACTGCTGGAAGACGATGCCGAGCCGTGTCCGCCGCAGCTCTGCCCTCGCCCGCTCGCTCAACGCGCCGATCTCCTGGCCTTCGATCAGGATGCGCCCGCTGTCCGGCGTATCGAGCCCGGCGACGAGGTGGAGGAGCGTGCTTTTGCCGGACCCCGACTCGCCCGTGAGCGCCACGGTCTCCCCGGCGCGCAGGCTCAGATCCACCTGTTCGAGCACCGCGAGGCGCCCCTGCGGCGTGGCATGGCTCTTGGCGAGCGCTTGGATCTCGAGCAACGCGGTCATCCGTCCCCTCGGCTTCGCATGGGAGAGGAGATGGCGCGATCGGCGCCAGCGGGCAAGGCGGGGAGCCGATGGGGCCCCGCGCTGCGTTGCCCCAGGGCGATTGCCGGAGCCTAGTCGATCAGGCCGATGCGGCGGCGGATGGTCTCGTCGCGGAGGCTGACTTCCTGGCCCGCGAACTCCGCGCCTTCGGGCCCGGCGAGCCAGGCGATGGCGCGGGCGGGCCATTCCGCCGGGATATGGACCGACCAGTCGAGCGTGCTCACCCGGTTGATGCCCGAGGCCTTGATGACGCGCTGCATGTCCGTCGCCACCGTGCCGGGGCTGAGGCCGATGACGCGGATGCCGCGCCCGCCCACCTCGCGATGGGTGACCCGGGTCAGCATGGCGCAGCCGGCCTTGGAGGCGCAGTAGGCCGACCAGCCCTCGAGCGGGTTCGACGCGGCGCCCGAGGAGAGGTTGACGATCGTGCCCTGCCCGCGGGCCAGCATGCCCGGCAGGGCGGCGCGGAGGGGGTAGTAGGTGCCCTTGAGGTTCACGTCGATCGCGCGGCCCCAGTCGGCGGGATCGGCGGCCTCGACGGGCGCGATCGGCTCGATCATGCCGGCGTTGTTCACCAGGATCGTGAGCGGGCCGATCGCCTCGGCCCGGGCGACGGTGGCGGCCACCGCGGCCGGGTCGGCGACGTCGAGCGCGACGGCGGTGGCGGCATGGCCCGCACCGGAGAGCTCGGCCGCGAGGGCGCCGGTCTCGGCGGTCGAGCGGGCGGCGAGGACGACATGCGCCCCGGCGCCGGCCAGGACGCGGGCGGTGGCGGCGCCGATGCCGCGGCTGGCGCCGGTGACGAGTGCGACGGCGCCGGAGAGATCGATGGTGGTCACGACGGGGTCCCGGTTCGGCGGGGCCGGTCCTGGCCCCGCCCCATCATGGCCCGCGACGGCGCCGTGGCGCCACCCCGGTCGGCCCTGCGGACCACCCCCTGCGCGCCCGGCCGATACCGGGCCGGGCGGGACGCGGGGTGCCCCGTCAGCAGGGCCCCGTCAGAAGGGTGCCGGCCGGATGGCGCGGCCCTCGGGCAGGCCCGGCGCGTCGGCCAGGCTCATCGGCGCCTCGCGCATCGCGACGACGGTCACCTCGCGGACCAGCCGCATGGCGACGCCGTCGGGCATGCGCCGCAACTCGACCGTGTCGCTCCGCCGGCCGTCCAGGCGCGGCAGGCGCATCGAGAAGCGCTGGTCCGGCGCCAGCACAGTGCTCGCGACCAGCGGCTCGCTCACCGCCACCGAGAGCAGGGTGACCGAGACGCGGACATCGCCGCCCTCGCTCACCGCCGAGGCCCGGACACGCCCGTCCGGGCTGATGAGAGACGCGCTCGGCCCGTCCGGCGCGATCATGATCTTGCTGACCACTACCTGGTCGGCCATCGCCGGGCCGGCCAACATGCCGGCCACGGCGACCGCGACAATACGCAACGCTCGCATCGTAATCCTCACTCGCTTCTGGCGGTCCACCCGACCGCGGTACGCAACAACTTACCCACGAGTGATTTTTACCCCCATTCTACCATGAGGTGTTAGTCATATTTTGATGCAACTAGCGGATGCACTGCCCTGATCAGGGACAGATCTTCGCGCAGCGATTGAAGTTTCGGATCAGAACCGGAACGAAATCCGGCGGCCCTACGGCATCAGCCAGCGAAACATGGCAGAAGCTAGCCAGCCGGAGGCGAGAGCGAGCAGAATCGAGGCAACGCCGTAGAGCGCCTCCTGCTCGGTCGCCATCTCGTAGAGCACCCGCTCCAGCCCGACCTTCTGCACCGCGATGGCGGTCTCGTGGACGTCGATGACGGTGCGGTCGCGCAGCAGGAAGATGCGTGCGCGGTACTCGCCCGCGACCAGGTTGGCCGGCAACGGCACCGCGGTCTGGAACAGCGTGTCCTCGTCCAGCATCACGCCTTCGGACACGGTGAAGTAGAGGCCTTCGTCGCGGCGCAGCCGCATCACCGCCTCGCGATAGTCGCCGCGCTCCTCGACCAGCCAGTCGGGCGCATCGATCAGCCGGATCACCTCGTCCAGCCCGATGCGGTGGCGCAGGTTGTCGGTATGGCTCAGGATCTGGTCCAGCGGCCCGGTCGAGGCCACGGCATAGAGGCTGGGCGCCGCGTCGATCTGCACCGGGGGGCCGTTGACCCAGACGCCCCAGCGCCGCTCGCGCTTGCGCAGCACCACCGGCGTCGACGGCCCGGTGATCGCGACGATGAGGTGCAGCTGTCCCTCGGGCGCGGGCGCCTCGCGCCGGACCGCGCCATAGACGACGATCTCCGAGCCCGCGAAGTCGGTCGTGATCGAGACCGAGGTCTGGCTGAGCCGCGCCACGACCTCCTCGCCCGCGGCGGGCACGATCCCGCCGACCAGCACGGCCAGGGCCAGGATCGCCCGGCACAGGATGGCGCGCACCTCACCCACCGGCGTGCGCCTCGTCGATCACGAAGAGCTCGTCCGGCCGGCTCACCAGCCCCGTGCCGAGCACGAGGCAGACGCCAAGCACCATCAGCGCCAGCAGGATGCGCAGCTGCTCGGCCCCCAGCCGCGGCCCCAGCCGCGCCCCCACCTGAGCCCCCAGGACGCCGCCCACGATCAGCATCAGCGCCAGGAGGGCATCGACCGACTTGTTGGTGATGGCATGGGCCAGCGTGGTGAAGGCCGCGACGAAGAGGATCTGGAACAGCGACGTCCCCACCACCACGGTCGTCGCCATGCCGAGAAGATAGATCATCGCCGGCACCATGATGAAGCCGCCACCCACCCCCATGATCGCCGCCAGCACGCCGACCAGCGCCCCGATCACCAGCGGCGGGATGACGCTGATGTAGAGGTTGGACTGACGGAACCGCATCCGGAACGGCAGCTTGTGCATCCAGCCGTGGCGCTGTCGGCGGCGCGCGGTGCCGCGGCGCTTGCGCCGGAGCTGCTGCACGCTCTCGTAGAGCATCAGCCCGCCGACGCTGCCGAGAAAGACGACGTAGAGGAGCGAGACGACCAGCTCGACCTGGCCGATGGTGCGCAGGAAGGCGAAGAGCTGCACGCCCGCCGCCGAGCCCGCGACACCGCCCACCAGCATCACCGTGCCCATGCGGAAATCGACCGCCTTGCGCCGGACATGCGCCAGCAGGCCCGAGAACGAGGCCGCGGCGATCTGGTTGGTGCCGGTGGCGACCGCCACGGCAGGCGGGATCCCGATCAGGATGAGGAGCGGCGTCATCAGGAACCCGCCGCCCACGCCGAACAGTCCCGACAGGACGCCCACGCCCCCGCCGATGGCAAGGATCATGAGCGCGTTGACGGAGACCTCGGCGATCGGAAGGTAGACGTTCATGCCCCACCATACCGCAGCCGCGAAAGCCGTCCACTCGCAGGCTGGCAAAACCGTTAAGGCCAGTTCGCCCTGTGGCCCGCCGCGTCCCTGCCGGCGGCCCTTTGATCGGGCGCAAGGCGGGCGCGGGCGCGGGCGCGGCAGCCTGCGGGACGCGCAGACCCTGCAGGAGAGCCGAGATGAGCCACGTGCCCCATGAACTGCCCGAGATGCTGGCGATCGAGAGCGCGGCGCTGACCGCGCGCGCCCAGGCCGATGCCCATTTCGCCAGGGAGGCCGAGGCCTACCACGTCCTCAACCGCGCCATTCACCGCGCCGAGACCGATATCGAGCCGACCTCCGACGACCACCTCGGCGAGATGAAGCGCGAGCGCCTGGCGCTGCTCGACAGGCTGCGCGCCGCCCTCGCCGAAGGCTGACCGCGGGCGCCCGCCACGGCCCCTCCCGCGGCCGCCTCCGCTCCTTGTTACCTTAGGTTAACCGCGCGCCGCGATGATGGCCGTGCGCCGGCATGGTGTCGCGGGACGGGGGATGGACATGATCGCAAGGCTCGGTGGCGCGGTACCGGCCGCGGTGGCGCTCACGATCACCGTCGTCGCCCCCGTCGCCCTCGCGCTGTCGCACGCGCCGCCCCGGCCCGGCGAGCCGGTGGTGGTGATCGGCGCGCCCTGGACGCAGGCCTCGGCCCTGGTCTTCGCCGCCGGCGGTCGCCTCGTCGCGCCGGGGCGGGTGGCGTCCATCGCGCTCGCCTGGTCGGATAACGCGGCCTTCACGTCTGATCTCTATCGCTCGGGTGCGTGGTTCGTGCTCGACGCGAATCTCGCCAACGCGCTCTGCCAGCCGGTGATGCAGAGCGGCAAAGGGGAAGGCTGAGATGGCGAAGTCCGACGGCGCTGTTGCCCGCTACCTGGCGGTTTTCTGCTGGGCTCATGTTCCCCTGATGGGCGGCGTCGCGATGGCGCTGGGCGTCTCGCCCACATGGCCCACGGCACTCTCGGCGACGCTGGCCGCCCTGGCAACGGTCGACCTCATGCTGTCGCCCAGGCGCGGGGCGGTGACCCTGGCCGCGGCGCTGATCGCCCAGCCGGCGCTCCTGCTCGCGCTGCTCTCGGGGCATCCGTGGCAGCTCGACATGCACATGTACTTCTTCGCGCTGCTGGCGCTGGTGTCGCTCCTGTCGAACATCGCCGCCATCCTGGTCGCCACCGTCATCGTCGCGGTCCACCACCTCACGCTGAACGTCATGCTGCCGGACCTGATCTATCCGGGGGGGACGGACCATTTCCGGACCGGGATCCACGCGGTGATCCTGCTGGTCGAGGCGGCGGGCCTCTGCCTGATGATCCATGTCCGCCAGCGCCAGGAGCGTGCCATGACGGCCGAGGGCGCACGCACCGCCAACCTGGCCGCCGAGGCGGAGCGCGCGCAGGCCGCCCAGCAGCAGTCCACCTCGCGCATCGCCATGATCCTCGACACGGCGAGCGAGAGCGTCGCGGGCCTGCAGACCAACAGCGACGACCTCGGCCAGCTCACCCGCAGGATCGCCGAGGGCTCGCGCGAGCAGGCCGGTTCGGTCGAATCCGCCTCGGCCGCGATCGAGCAGATGGCCGCCAACAACAAGAGCACCGCCGATAACGCCTCGGAGACCGAGCAGATCTCGCTCCAGGTCGCCGATCACGCCGGCTCCGCCGGCGGCACGGTGACCGAGGCGGTGCGGGCGATGACCCAGATCGCCGAGAAGATCGGGATCGTGCAGGAGATCGCCCGCCAGACCGACCTGCTGGCGCTCAACGCCGCGGTCGAGGCCGCGCGGGCGGGCGAGCACGGCAAGGGCTTCGCCGTCGTCGCGTCCGAGGTGCGCAAGCTCGCCGAGCGGTCGCGGGCGGCCGCGAGCGAGATCTCCTCCCTCTCGACCCACACCATGGCGATCTCGAGCGAGGCGGAGAAGACGCTGACGACGCTGGTGCCCGAGATCAAGCGGACGGCGCAGCTGGTGGCCGAAATCTCGGCGGCCACCCGGGAACAGTCGATCGGCACCGACCAGCTGCGCAGCTCGATGACCGAGCTGCACCGTGTCGTCTCGCTCTACAACGAGATTACCGTGAAGGCTCAGAGCCTTGCGGAAGAACTCGGCGGCCGCGCGACAACGCTGAGGCAGGTCCTCGACACGGATGGACAAACGGACGGACCGGGTGAGCTTCTTCCCGCGACCGAAACGCCGGCGAGCTTGTGGATCGCCGCCGCCTGAGCCGTAGGCCCCCCCCCCGCCATGTCCCTGCCCACCTTCGCGACCCGGCCCGCCTTTTCGACCCGGCCCACCTTCTCGACCCTGCCCGCCTTCGCGAGCCTGCCCACCTTCGCGACCCGGCCGGTCGGACACGGGCGGTGGCAGCTGGTCCGCAGTGCTTGTCCTCGTGCCCACCCTCTCCCCCCAGCCAGATCGCCGCTTGGACCGGACGGGGATCCGGCCGGGGCTTTGGGCGGCCGCGCGAGGCGTCGGCGGCAGGGGCGGCTGCCATGGCCCGGCATGGCCGTCATGGGGCCTTCCAACGCGAGGCTCGGGCGCGGTCATCCGTGGCGTGCAGACGCCTGGCGGTGCTGGACCGTCCACGGACACGGCTGCCCTGACCGTGATCGTGCGCAGGGTCCCGGCACAGCCGGTCGGACACAGGCGGTCGGACACAGGCGGTCGGACACAGGCGGTCGGACGCAGGCGGTCGGACACGGGCGGTCGGACACGGGCGGTGCGGTGCGGTTGCCAATCGAGGGACGGGTCCGCGGGTGACGCTCAGCGGTCGTCCATGGTGCCACCGGTACCGGTCATGCGGCGATTCTCGGCCTCGATGACGTCCAGGTTGGCACGGGCGGCGGCGCCGATGGCCTCGCGCTGCTCCGAGGTCATCTCGCGACTTTCCGGGATGTCGGGGATGCGGACGGTGACCTCGCGGTGGGCGAACTTGATGCCCTCGGCCTCGAACAGCTGTCGGATCTCGGCGAAGACGCGCTTGCGCGTCACCCACTGGTCGCCCGGGCGCGTCATGAACTTGACGCGCACGATCATCGCCGAGTCCTCCATCTGGATCACGCCCTGGCTCTTCAGCGGCTGCAGGAACTTTTGCCCGATCTCGGGGTCGTCCATCAGCCGGATGCCGAGCTTCTTGATCAGCTTGCGGACCTTCTCGATGTCGGTGTCGTAGGTGAGGCGCAGCGGCAGCTTCATCATCACCCAGTCGCGCGAGAAGTTGGTGAGGTACTGGATCTCGCCGAACGGGATCGTGTGCAGCATGCCGAGGTGATGGCGGAGCTGGAACGAGCGTATCGAGATCTTCTCGACCGTGCCCTTCACCGAGCCGACATCGATGTACTCGCCCTTGCGGAAGGCGTCGTCGAGCAGGAAGAACGCGCCCGAGATGATGTCGCGCACCAGCGTCTGCGCGCCGAAACCGATCGCGAGGCCGACCACGCCGGCACCGGCGAAGAGCGGCGCCACGTTGACCCCCATCTCGACCATGACCAGCAGCACCGAGGTCACGGCGATCACGGTGAGGATGAAGTTGCGCACCAGCGGCAGGAGCGTGGCGATCCGCGTGGCCCCGGCGCCGCCGCCCTCGCCGTCGAGGACCGCGCCCGTCGGGTCATCGTCGGCGCCCTCCTCGGCGATCTTGCGGTCGAGCCAGATGCGCGCGGCATGGAAGGCGACATAGCCGATGAAGACGACGTCGATCACGTCCTCGGCCACACCGAAGAACGCGCTCTCGGCGAACATCGTCCGCCCGCCCCAGTACCAGACGACCAGCCAGCTGGCGGTGCCGAGGGCCAGCAGGCTGGCGACGCGACGGGCGAGGTCCTCGAAGCTGCGCATGCCGCTGCCGCGCCGGGCACCGTGCCCGGTTCTGCTGACCGCCTCGGGTCCGCCCTGGGGGCCATCCTCGTCGCTGCCGCCGTCGCTCCCGTCGCCCGGCACCGGCCCGTCGGTTCGGGCAAGCCGCCCGCTCGCGTCCTCGGCCGCGGCCAGCCCGGCATCGCTCGCCGTCGGGGCCGGCGCCCCGCCATCGGCCGCCGCCGCGGCCTCGGCATTCATCGCGCGGATGCGGCGCTGGCGGGCAAAGACGCGGTCGGAGAGATAGACCACCAGCGCATAGACCAGCATGGTCAGCACCAGCACCAGGAACGGCGCCATGATGCGCTCGGCCCCCGCCTCGATCCCCATCACCAGCCGGAAGAACAGGTCGGCCCAGGTGAAGGAGAGATAGGCGAAGGCCGCGGGCGCCCAGCCATAGCCGGCCATCTGCTGCAGCCAGGTCGGCGGTGGGTCGCCCGGTCCGCGGGGCGGGCCGCCCATCATGATCGCCGTGATCGCCCGACGGTTCACCCGCAGCGCGATCAGGAGCATGACCACCGAGACCAGCGTGGCGGCCGAGGTGACGCCCACCATGATCTCGCGCGGCAGGCCCAGCGCGTCGATCCAGTGCGAGAAGCCCGCGGCGATGATGCTGACGATGCTGGCCATCGAGAGCCAGCGGTAGAGCGCCGCCGCCTCGCGGTCGGTGATGTCCATGAGCCGGTAGGCCGGCAGGAACGGCGCCAGCACCACCCGCCAGAAGGTGTGCGCCAGGATCACCGCGGCGTAGACGGCGAAGATCACGATCACGGTGACCAGCGTGCCGTGGTGGCCGTCGTGGAAGCCGACGCCGACCGCGGCGGCGACGGCGACCGTCAGCGCGGTGCTGATGATCATCAGCAGGTAGCGCACTATCAGCGCCGGCAGCTTGCCCACGTAGCCGACCGGGTTCGGCCGCTGCATGTTCACGAAGATCGGCCGCGCGATGAAGGCGAGGAAGAGCTCGCTGACCGCCCGTCCGATCACCAGGAGCAGGCCCGCGAAGACCGCGATGCCGATGAAATGCACAGGCCGTCCCGTGGGGCTGGCGGCGCGGAGCGTCGTCATCACCTCGCCCAGCGCATCGGGCACGCGGTTGACGATGCGTTTGAGGCGGGTGCGGAAGAGGTCGAGGTAGCCCTCGATCGTGTCGATCGACGCGACGACGGGCGAGGCGCCGGCGGGCGAGGCGCCCGACACCTCGCCGGTCGACTGGGCGGCAAGGCGGGAATAGTCCTCGGCCGTCGGCGGCGCGCCTTCGCGGAAGGTGGGCGGTGTCAGGGGGCGCGACTGACGCGGCGCCTCGGCCTCGTCGTCCGGCATCGACTGGGCGGGGGCCCCCGGCCCCCCGGGTCCGAGCAGGCGGTTGAGGTCGAAGCCCTGGGCTGCGGCGCCCTGCGGGACCACCGCCACCCAGACCAGCGCCATCAGCACCGCGATGACGGCGACGGCGCGCGGCCGCGCGAGGTGCCGACGCCAGGCCGCGCCAGCGCCAGCGGCGCGACCGCAACGCTCCCATGCGATTGCCATGCCCCTCGGCATCCCGGCTCTCCCCCCGGTCCTGTGGCGGACCCCATCAACCCTCGAAACTAGGCTGCGTGCGGTCATGGCGGCAAGTTTCGCCGCCCAGGCGCCCGCGACATTCGGATCACATCAGTGCGCAACGGTGTCGGGCGGCGGTAACGGTCGCGTGGAAGCACTTGTTGACCCACGCCCCGGCGCGTTAGCTGACCATCGTCGGCGCCGGGGGATAACATGGACCAGCACCGCCATTCGGGCAGCGCCGGCATCCGTGCGCTGCTCTACAGTCACGACACCTTCGGGCTCGGCCATCTGCGCCGGGCGCGGACGATCGCCGGTGCGCTGACGCAGGCGCTCGACGGCGCCTCGGTGCTGATCGTCACCGGCTCGCCCATCGCCGGGCGCTTCGACTTTGCCGAACGCGTCGACCATGTCCGCCTGCCGGGGGTGGTGAAGCAGTCCGACGGCTCCTACGTCGCCTCGAACCTGGCGATGGACATCGACGCGATGGCGCGTCTGCGCGGCGGGATCATCCAGGCCGCCGCCCGCGACTTCGACCCCGACCTGGTGCTGGTCGACAAGGAGCCCTGGGGCTTCCGCCAGGAGCTGGCGCCCACGCTCGCCGACATGCGGGCGCGCGGCGCGCGCATCGTGCTGGGCATCCGCGACGTGCTGGACGAGGAGGACGCGCTCGCCCGCGAGTGGGAGCGCAAGGGCGCGATCGAGGCGATCGAGACCTATTATGACGAGCTCTGGGTCTATGGCGTGCCGGCGATGTGCCGCCCGCTCGCGGGTCTCGGCCTCTCGGCACGGATGGAGGCGCGGACGGTCTATACCGGCTATCTCCGCCGCCTGCTGCCCGATGCCGATGCCGCGCCCGACCCGGCCGTGCCGGCCGAGCCCTATGTGCTGGTCACCACCGGCGGCGGCGGCGACGGCGCGGCGCTCATCGACTGGGTGATCCGCGCCTACGAGGCGGCGCCGCACCTCGCGCCCCGCGCGCATCTCGTCTACGGCCCGTTCCTCGACGCCCGCGCGCGCGCCGGCTTCGACGCCCGCGTCGCCGCGCTCGGCGACCGGGTCAGCGCCGTCGGCTTTACCGACCAGCTCGAGGAGCTCGTCGCCCGTTCGGCCGGCGTCGTGGCCATGGGCGGCTACAACACCTTCTGCGAGATCCTCTCGGCCGACCGCCCCGCGATCATCGTGCCCCGCACCCGGCCGCGGCGCGAGCAGCTGATCCGCGCCGAGGCGGCCGAGCGGCTCGGTCTCGCCCGCATGCTGACGCCCGAGCGTGACGGCAACGCGGCCCGCGTGATGGCCGAGGCGATCGCCGCGCTCGCCACCCAGACCCGCAATTTCTAGATCGAGCCGATGCCTTTGGGCATACTGATACAGCGACTCAGCTAACATTGAACCCTGCAAATCGCCAGAAACTTCTCCAGTACTGATAAAAATTTTCATACGGTAAATAGAAGAG
>JBCBPG010000075.1:0-10626 GCA_039820865.1 Pseudomonadota bacterium | reverse complement strand
TCCTCCAGGTCCTCGCCGGTGGGCGGGTCGTCGCGGACGGGCGCCGCGCGATCGACGGCGGCGGTGGCGAGGGTGACATGCACGCCGCAGCCGGCGGCGACCCAGCGGTCGCGCGCGCCGCTCACCTCGGGCATGCGGATCTGGAAGTGGGTGTGGTCGTCCGTGTTCTTGCCGATGATGTCGTAGGCATGCCGGATGCGCGTCTCGGGCTGGCCGATATCGTCGCTCGCGCGGATCGAGCGGCCGGTGGTGCAGGCCTCGAGCGCGATGAAGTAGCCGTCGAGGCGGACCTGGGCGTCGGCACCCGGTGCAGTCGCGACAAGGGCGGTGGCGGCGAGGAGGGCGAGGCTGGCGCGCATGGGGTCACTCCCGGGATCGGCCATGGACAGGCGGACGCGACCGCGCCCGCCCGCCCATCATACCCCTCCCGCCGCGACGCCCGTGTGACGCCCGGCACCGCGGTCGCAAGGCGTCAGGCCGCGAGCGTCGCGACCCTGGCGCGGGCCTCGGCGGCGGCGTCCTCGCCCCGCATCATCTGCTGGCCGGCCGAGACAAGCGCGACATCGTGGATGCCGATGAAGCCCAGCACATGGCGCAGCCAGGGGGTGGCGAAGTCGATCGCGCCGTCGATCTCGGTGCCGCCCGAGGCCGCGACGATCACCGCGCGCTTGCCTTCGAGCAGGCCGACGGGGCCGTTCTCGGTGTAGCGGAAGGTGACGCGGGCGCGCGCGACGAGATCGATCCACGCCTTGAGCGCGGCCGGGACGCCGAAGTTGTAGACCGGCATGCCGATCACCACCGTGTCGGCGGCCTGGATCTCGGCGATCAGCGCGTCCGACAGCGCCAGGCGCGCGCGCTGGGCATCGTCGCGCGCGTCCGGGTCGGTGAAGTTGGCGCCGATCCAGGTCTCGTCGACGAAGGGCAGCGCGTCGGCCGCCAGGTCGCGGGTCGTCACGGTCGTGCCGGGGCGCGACAGGTGCTCGACCACGGCGTCGCTCAGCCTGCGGGTCGTGCTGGCGTGCCGGCGCATGCTGGCATCGATGCGCAGGATGTGGCGGGGGGCGGTCGCGGTCGTCTGGGCAGTCTCGGTCATGGTCCGGTCTCCCGATTGGACTGGCCCGCCGTCGGTCCCGAGCGAGGACCGATGCGCCGGCAGGCGTTGCGCAAGAGCTGGTTATTGCCGAGGCTGCGAGCCAGCCACGGCGCCGGCACAACTCCGTTGCCGACAGGCGCAGGATCGGGAGCAGACTGGATGGACCGGTTCGAGGACATGCGCTGCTTCGTGCAGGTGGTGAACCATGGCAGCGTGACGCGCGCGGCCGAGACGATGTCGATCGCGCCATCGGCCGTCAGCCGGCGGATCAAGGAGCTTGAGGCGCGGCTCGGCGTGCAGCTGCTGGCGCGGACGACGCGGCGCATGAAGCTGACCGAGCCGGGGCAGACGTTCTATGACCGTTCGCTGAGGATCCTCGCCGACGTCGAGGAGGCGGAGGGCGAGGTCTCGGACACGACGCGCGCGCTGGCGGGCACGTTGCGGGTGGCCGCGCCGCTCGATTTCGGCACGACACATCTCGCGCCTCTCCTCAACGAGTTCGCGGCCGCGCATCCACGGGTGATGCTGGATCTCGATCTCTCCGACCGGGCCGTGGACCTGGTCGGCGAGGGGTTCGACCTGGCGCTTCGGATCGGGGTGCTGCGGGACAGTTCGCTGATCGCGCTCAAGCTCGGCGAGCTCGACATGAAGGTGGTCGCCGGCCGGGGGCTGGTGGCCAGGCGGGGCACGCCGCGCCTGCCCGAGGACCTCTCCGACTGGCCGGGCCTGATCTATGCGGGCAGCGAGCGGGCCGATATCTGGACCTGGCGGCTCGAGGACGGCAGCGAGGGGCGCGTCCAGGTGCCGGTCCACATGCGCGCGAACAACGGCAGCGTGCTGGCGGGCGCGGCCGAGGCGGGGCTGGGCGTGACGCTGCAGCCGGGCTTCATCGTGGCGCGCGGACTGGCGGAGGGACGGCTGGTGGCACTGCTCGAGGGTGTCCGCTGGCCCGAGCTGCACCTGCATGCCGTCTATCCGCAGACGCGCCACCTGTCGCTCAAGGCACGCACCCTGATCGACTTCCTGCGTGATCGCCTGCGCACTGCGCCGACGGGGGCCGACTGAGCCTGCGAGAGCCCTTACGTCAGGCGTTGGCCGTGGTGCCGGGACGCCTCGCCGGCGCGGTCGAGAACACCGCGGCCGAGATCCGCGGCGCGGCGAAGGCCACCATGTCGTCGATGCGGCAGATACCGGCGGCATGGCCGGCGACGATGCCCGGGCGGTAGTTCTCGTCCTTCTCAAGCGCGGCGCCGAGGGCGGGATAGAACGCCTCGCGATCCTCGGCGATGTCGCGGAAGTGGACCCAGCGCCCGCGCCGTGCATCCTTGAAGCGCACGACCGACAGGCGGCGGTGGCGGGCCATCGTTTCCGCCATCACCAGCACCGGGCAGCCGGGCCAGGATGCGCCGCCGAGGCGCAGCATCACGGCATCCGGCATCTCGAGCAGCCGGCCCATCGGCCCGTCCTGGCCCATCGGCCAGTCGCGGGGGTGATGGGTGGTCAGGGCTGCGGCGCGATGGCCACGCGCGGCGAGCGAGTAGACGGGGTGGATGCTGCGCCGCGTCTCCTCGTCGGCGAGGAAGGTCTGGGCGAGCGGGCCGGAAAGGTCGGCAGGCGAGCGGTCGGGGCAGAAGCCGGGCACGGCCATGTCGACGCGGGCCAGTGCCTCCGCCCCGAGTGCGGCGGTGCCGGTCGGCATCAGGGCGGCAGAGCTGAAGGCGGGCATCGCCACCGTGCCGCGCGGGCCGACACAGAGTGACAGCGCCGCGAGCACCGCGCGATGACCGCCGGCGACCGGCAGCGTGGCGCCGCGCGCGGCGTGAACGAGGACGGTATCGCCGCGGCGCAGGCCAAGCGCCGAGAGCTGCAGGCAAAGTTCGTCCATACCGATCGGTGCAACGGTCGTCTGCATCGTTCCCCTCGGCCCCGGCACGGGCCATGCTCAGCCGCGAAAGTCGTGCACGCTCTTGGATAGCTAACAAAGAAGCATGATCAAATTCCGGTGCCGATGTGACGCGATGCGGAGCGTCCGAAGACAGGAATAGCCCGGTTGCGACACAGGAGCGTGACGGGTCGTCCCGCAGATGGTCAAACCTTCGTCAATTCTCGACCGGTTCTGCCTCATCATTGCCCGAATCGACCGTGGCCACGTCGCCCCCGGCTGGCAGCAGCGCGGTGCTGAGCGGGGTCTCGGGCACGGCAGGCACCGCCGTCTCGTCATCCGCATCGGCCACCAGGTCGGCGGGCGCGGGGGCGAGGGCGGCGAACCAGTCGAGCACGAGGTCGAGCTGCGTCGTCGTGGTGACCGAACGTTCGCCGTGCAGCACCAGCCCCATCGGCGCGCCCGCGGCACAGCCGGTCCATTCGACGGCGTTCCAGCTTTCGGGCAGGCCTGCCGTCACCGCCTCGTTCGCCGTGCAGCCGCGGCTGGCGGCCAGCATCGACAGCTGTGCCTGCGCGGGCACGGGCAGGGCGGTGTCGCCATCCGCCCCGGGCGCGGCGCCGGTCAGCGGCCAGCCGTCCTTCTCGGGCGCGTGGAGGTGCAGGAGCGGCGCGCCGGGGGCGACGCAGCCCTCGGGCATGGGTGCGTGGAAGCCGCCGTTGCGGGGCGCATAGGCGCTCGCGGTCCAGGGCGCGTCGCAGGCGATCTGCCAGGCGAGCGAGCCGCCATGGCCGTAGCCCGTGACCAGCACGCGGGTCGCGTCCAGGCCGAAGCGCGCGGCCGCGTCGGCCGTGATGCGGGTGATGAAGCTGACCTCGTCCCGACCGCCGGTGCCGGTGCCGGCGAGGTGCCAGCCCGCGACGGTCGTGCCGTCGGCCAGGATCTGCGGCTGGCCCACGGGCGCGAGGACGGCGAAGCCGCGCGCGCGGGCGGTCGCGGCCAGGGCCGGCGCCTCGGCCAGTGCAGCGGCATCGCCGCCGGTGTCGTGCAGGACGAGGAGGATGGGCGCGGCCCCGGTTCCGGGCGCCGCCTCGGTCAGCGCCGCGGCAGGGTCCGTGTCGGCGGCCAGCGGCAGGGCGACGTGGTAGCTGCCGCCGGGCACGCTGCAGGCCCCGGCCTCGGCCCCGCAGCCCGCCGCGGCGGGTGTGGCGCCCGCCAGCATCAGCGCCAGCGCCATGGCGCCCGAAGCGGCGCTGCCCGTCATCCGCATCCGGTGGGTACCGGCGCCGCAGGTGGCCCCGGGAACGGCCCCGGGAATGGCCCCGGGAATGGTCTCGTGATCGATGGTCAGCATGCCCGCACTCCCCCCGGCTCTCGCCGTCTCACCCCTCTCTGGCCCGACCCCCGCGGGCCGTGGCCGATGCGTTCGGGCGTGGGCCTCGACAGGGCGTGGGGAGGCAGGCCCGCTCTCAGTCGGCGTCCAACGCGCGGCGGCGCACATAGCGCCCTGGCGCGGGTTCCAGCCGGCCGAGCCGCGTGCCGGGCTCGCGTGCCGCGATCTTCGGGCCCGACCGCTTGGACAGCCAGGCATCCCAGTCCGGCCACCAGGAACCCGCGGTCTCGGTCGTGCCCTCGCGCCACTCGGCGAGCGTCTCCCCCTTCAGTCCCGTCTTCGTCCAGTACTGGTACTTTTTCGCCGCCGGCGGGTTCACCACCCCGGCGATGTGACCCGAGCCGGTGAGCACGAAGCGATGGCTCCGCCCGCCCAGGCACTTGACACCCCGAAACGCACTCGCTGCCGGTGCGATATGATCTTCGACTGTGGCAACATGATAGCAGGGCAGCGTGACCTTCTTGGGGTCGAGCGCGACGCCGTCGAGCACCATCTCGCCCCTGGCGAAGGCGTTCTTGTTGTAGAACGTGTCGAGGTAGTAGAGGTGCACCCGCCCCGGCATCGACGTGGAATCCGAGTTCCAGTAGAGCAGGTCGAACGGGAAATTGCCCTTGCCGAGCAGGTAGTTGTTGATCACGAACGACCAGACCAGGTCGGTCGCGCGCAGGCAGTTGAACGCGTTGAACATGTTCTCGGACGAGAGCACGCCGTGCTCCTCGACGACGGGGCGCAGGTTCTCCAGCACCTCGGTGTCGACGAAGGCCTGCAGCTCGCCGCCATCGGTGAAGTCGAGCTGCGAGGTGAAGAATGTTGCCGATGCGACACGGTCGTCGCCCGCCTCGGCCAGCCGCGCCAGCGTGGTCCCCAGCATCGTGCCGCCGATGCAGTAGCCGACGATGTTGAGCTTGTCGGCCCCCGTCTCGGCCAGCGTCTTGTCGATCGCGGTGACGATGCCCTTGGTCATGTAGCTCGACCAGGTCTCGTCGCGGTTCTCGGCCGTCGGGTTGATCCAGGAGACCAGGAACACCGTGTAGCCCTGCGCCACCAGCCAGCGCACCATCGACTTCTTCTCGTTGAGGTCGAGGATGTAGAACTTGTTGATCCAGGGCGGGCAGAACAGGAGCGGCCGCTCGTGCACCTCGTCGGTCGAGGGGCTGTACTGGATCAGCTGCATCACCTCGTTCTCGAAGACCACGTGGCCCGGGCAGTTGGCCACGTTGTCGCCGACCGAGAAGCTCTCCATCTCGGTCTGGCGGATGCGCAGCGTCCCGCCCCCGGTCTCCATGTCGCGCACCAGATGCTCGATGCCGCGGAGCAGGTTCTCGCCCTTCTCGTCGATCGTCGCCTGCAGGACGTCGGGGTTGAGCGCCGCGAAGTTCGACGGGGACGAAGCCTCGACGAAGTTGCGCAGCACCAGGTCGAGCTTCTTGCGGTCCTGGGTCGAGAGGTCGTCGGCGGTGCGGATGCGGTCCATCAGCCACTGGGCGGTCAGCAGGTAGGACTGCTTGATGTAGTCGAGGACGGGGTTCTGCTCCCAGGCCTCGTTCTTGAAGCGCTTGTCGGCGCGGGCGGGTGCGATCACCGGCTCAACGCCCCCGGCGCCGAGGCTGCGCTGCCAGACCCGCAGCCAGAGGTCGGCCTGGCTGGACCAGTAGCTGGCGGCGGCGGCGGCGGCGCGGGCCGGGTGTTCCATGTAGGTGAGCGCGAGGCGGGCCATGGCGGGCGCGGCGTTCAGCGGATCGGGGCGGAGCGTCGTCAGATCGCCGATCGCGCGGTCGATCGAGCGCACCCAGACCTTCTGCGAGCGTTCGGCCAGCGCCTGCAGCCGCTCGGCCGTCGCGGCATCGGGCAGGCCGGCCTGCTGTGCAACCTGCTGGGCAACCTGCTGGCCGGCCTGCTGGCCAGCTTGTCGGGCGGTGGCGGCGGTGTCGGTCGCGCCCTTGCCGGCAGCGCCGCGACTGGCGGATTTGGTGGTCTCGTCCTTGGCCATCGGCATCTCCTCCTCCACCCGTCTTCCGGGCTGTCTCACGCGCCCTGCCGCCGGCCACCCTAGCACGCAATCGATGCCATGGCGGCGCGACGTCGCAGCCCCGAACGCGAGGTCGTCCGCGTCGGTGTGGCCCTTGGCGCGCTCGCGGTCTAGGCTCGGCGCGCGTTCAGAGCGTTGATACGGATCATGCGCCCATGTCTTTTCGCCTCACGGCAGCCGCCCTGGTCGCCCTCGCCCCGATGCTCGCGGGCTGCGGGTCGGTCGAGCTCTTCGGCCGCTACGACCTGCCCGAGAGCGAGGGGGTGGCCGAGGCGCCCTTTCCGCGCCTGGTCGACGTGCCCGAGGCGCCGCCGGCCGGCACCTACGATGCCGACATGCCGGACCCGGCCGAAGGCCAGGCCGTGGTCGACACGCTCCGCCCCGAGGCCGCGGTCCAGGCGGTGCGCGCCGAGGCACTGGCCGCCCCGGTCCTGAGCGAGGAAGACCGCCGCCGCCTCGGCCGCTAGGCGGGACACCGTCGGGCGCCCCTCGTCCCCCGCCGCGAAGGGGTGTATGGCTAAGGGCTCCGGCACGCGCCGGGCTGACCCACAACCCGCTATCGAGACGCCCATGCCCGAGGAGTTCTACCGCATCAAGCGGCTGCCGCCCTACGTCTTCGCCGAGGTGAACCGGCTGAAGGCCGCCTTCCGGGCCGAGGGGCGCGACATCATCGACTTCGGCATGGGCAATCCCGACCAGGACACGCCCGCGCATATCGTCGACAAGCTGGTCGAGACGGTGCGCCGGCCGCGGACGCACCGCTATTCGGCCTCGCGCGGGGTGCAGGGGCTGCGCCGCGCACAGGCCGCCTACTACAAGCGCCGCTTCGACGTTGACCTCGACCCCGAGGCGGAGGTGATCGCCACGCTCGGCTCCAAGGAGGGGCTCGCCAACCTCGCCATGGCGATCACCGCGCCCGGCGACGTGATCCTGTCGCCCAACCCGTCCTACCCGATCCATCCCTACGGCTTCATCATCGCGGGCGGCGCGCTGCGGCACATCCCGGCGCTGGTCGACGGGCGCTTCGATCCGGACGCCTATCTCGAGGCGGTTGAGCGGGCGATCCGCCACAGCGTGCCGGCGCCCGTGGCGATCATCGTCAACTTCCCCTCGAACCCGACGGCGCAGGTGACCGACCGCGACTTCTACCGCCGCCTGGTCGCCATCGCGCGGCGCCACGGGATCTGGGTGCTGTCCGATCTCGCCTATGCCGAGGTCTATTTCGACGCCACGCCGCCCCCCTCGATCCTCGAGGTCGAGGGCGCGCGGGAGTGCGCGGTCGAGTTCACCTCGATGTCCAAGACCTACTCGATGCCCGGCTGGCGCATGGGCTTCGCCGTCGGCAACGAGCGGCTGGTGGGCGCGCTCGCGCGGATCAAGAGCTACCTCGACTACGGCGCCTTCACGCCGGTGCAGGTGGCCGCGGCGCATGCGCTCAACGGCCCGCAGGAATGCATCGACGAGATCCGCGCCCACTATCGCGGCCGCCGCGACGTGCTGGTCGAGAGCTTCGGCCGCGCCGGCTGGGCGATCCCCGCGCCGCCCGCGACCATGTTCGCCTGGGCGCCCCTGCCCGAGGCGTTCCGCGATGCCGGCTCGATGACCTTCTCGAAGATCCTGCTGGCCGAGGCCGGCGTGGCGGTCAGCCCCGGCGTCGGCTTCGGCGAACACGGCGAGGGCCATGTCCGCCTCGGCCTGGTCGAGAACGAGCAGCGCATCCGCCAGGCCGCGCGCGGGGTCAAGGCGCTGCTGGCCGATCCCGCCGGCGCGCTGGCCCGCCATCTCGAGCGCGACGGCGCCCAGCGCGCCGCGGCCGAGTAGGCCGGTGTCGAGTTTACGGGTGCCGGGCAAGCGGGTTCCGGTCATTACGGCGCCGGGCGTGGCGGGACGAGCGTGAGGGGCCGATGACGGGCGCGACACCCGCCTGGGATGCCGAGGCCGCGCGCGCCGAGACCGAAGCCTCGGTCGCCACGCTCGCGGCCGAGGCCGGCATCGCCATCGGCACGCCCGTGACGCTCGACCTCCGCTTCGCCCCGGGGCCCGCGGCCGACCGCGACGGCTTCCTCGCCGCGATGAAGGCAGCCGGCTATTCCGGCAACACCTACAGCGACGGTCAGCGCGAGGACATCGAGGCCGTGCTGCCCGCCATCCCCCTCGACCCCGCCGCCGTCTGGGCCGAGGAAGCCCGCGCCGCCGCCATCGCCCTCGCCCACGGCTACGACCCCCAGGGCTGGGGCTTCGAGGCCCCGTTGTAGGCCACGCAACCGTCGCCGTTCGCGCTGCATGGGAGGTGGGCGCGGAGCCCGAAGTGTTGAATGCTTCACCCGCAAGGGACGCCCAGTACCTTCGAAACGGCGCCTGAAACATGACATCATCGGCGCTTGGAATGATCGAAAGACGGTTTGGAGCGCCGGGAAAAACGATGCTGTTCTTGAATCGGACGCTTGGAACTCTGAGTTACCTTGTCGCTTGTTTTATGGCTATCGTGGTCCCGATAGGTCTTGGTCACGTTATCTACCAGTTGGACCCAGGGGCCTGTTACGACGGCCCATGTGCGCTGCCGTTGTTGCTGATAATTTCGCCTCCTTGCGCTGCGCCTGTCCTGGCAGTTATTTTTGCAATCAATCGAAGATTTGAAAGGTCTTTTCCAGATGGGTGGCTTCCGGCGATTCTGGCGTCTGGCATCTTCGGACAAATCGGGATGTCTGCCTTCGGCATACTGGTGGCTCCTCCCCACATACGGCAGATCTTCTTTTCGGATATCTTGCTTGTTCCGCAGGGCTTTTATGTCGGTCTGGTGGTTGGGGTGGTTTTTTGGGTTGTCTTGTACGCCTGCGGACGGAAAAGCGCTGAGAATCAGGTGCCTAAACGGCTGGGTTCAACGTGGTGACCTTGAGGCGCCCTCGTCGATCACCCGTAGACTGAAAATACGATCAGCTTCGGACTTGTTCTTGCAGCGGAAGGCAACAATGCCCGCTGCTACCGCAGTGCCTTGACGCCAGCGGGGAAGGCCGCACCGAGGCCCGCAGCAGTCATCGACCACAGGAACTCGACGGCAGCGCCGTTCCGCATACCAGGCGGCGGGCGGGCGGTGGACCGGGGCGGGCGGGGGGGATAGAAGGCGCGCGGCTCGACGCTTACCAGGAGAAGACGCATGACCACCCCCTTCCGCCTCGGTATCGCGGGGCTCGGCACCGTGGGTGCGGGCGTGGTGCAGCTGCGGGACGCCGAGCGCGAGGCGATCGCGGTCAAGGCCGGGCGGCCGGTCGAGGTGGTCGCCGTCTCGGCCCGCTCGCGCCACCGCGACCGGCCGGTCGACATCGCGCGCTTCGCCTGGGAGGACGATGCGGTGGCGCTGGCCGGGCGCGACGACATCGATGCCTTCGTCGAGGTGATCGGCGGCTCGGACGGCCCGGCCAAGGCGGCGGTCGAGCGGGCGCTGGGCGCGGGCCACCACGTCGTCACCGCCAACAAGGCGCTGATCGCCCATCACGGCCAGGCGCTGGCCGAGACGGCCGAGCGCGCGGGCGTGGCCCTGATGGCCGAGGCCGCGGTGGCCGGCGGCATCCCGGCGCTGAGGGGCCTCGGCGAGGGGCTCTCGGCCAACCGGATCACGCGCGTCTTCGGCGTGCTGAACGGGACCTGCAACTACATCCTGTCCGAGATGGCCTCCAAGGGCGCGGCCTATGGCGACGTGCTGGCCGAGGCGCAGCGGCTGGGATACGCCGAGGCCGATCCGACCTTCGACGTGATGGGCATCGACGCGGCGCAGAAGCTGGCGATCCTGGCGGCGCTGGCCTTCGGCACCCGGGTCGATATCGACGGCGTGGTGGCCGAGGGGATCGACCGCGTCAGCCCCGAGGACATCCGCACCGCCCGCGACCTGGGCCTGGTGATCCGCCTGCTCGGCCTCGCGCAGATGACCGCCAAGGGGCTCGAACAGCGGGTGCGCCCGGTGATGGTCGCGGCCGACACGGTGATCGGCGCGCTGCCGGGCGTGACCAACGCCGTCGTCGTCGAGGGCGAGGCGATCGGGACGGTCACGCTGACGGGTCCGGGCGCGGGGGCGGGGCCGACCGCCTCGGCCATCGTGGCGGATGTCGTCGCGGCCGCCCGGGGCCACGTGGCGCCGCTCTTCGGCCGGCCGGCGGCGGCACTGGCCGCCGCGACGCGCCAGCCCCACGGCGAGGAGCATGCCCCCTACTACATGCGCGTCATGCTGGCCGATG